>JAZODY010000291.1:0-13868 GCA_045597245.1 Tidjanibacter sp. | reverse complement strand
CCGTATTTTGCGTAGTGACCCGAAGTTACATAGAGGTCCTTCATGCCGATGTGTGGCGTGATGACCTGCTCATATCCGTAGTTTCGCTGCACCTTGCGCAAGAACTGTTCCAATCTTTCGCGCAATGCGGCACCCTTAGGCAGCCACATTGGCAGACCCTGACCCACTCTCTGGCTGAAATGGAACAACTCCATCTCCTTGCCCAATTTGCGATGGTCGCGTTTCTTGGCCTCCTCCATCATGGCCAGATATTCGTCGAGCATCGACTTCTTCGGGAACGAGATGCCGTAGATACGTGTGAGCATCTTGTTTTTCTCGTCACCGCGCCAGTAGGCGCCTGCTATCGATGTCAGTTTTATGGCCTTTATCATGCTCGTTGTCGGCAGATGCGGACCGCGGCACAAGTCGGTGAACTGACCGTTGGTATAGAACGTAATGGTGCCGTCCTCCAACGCATCTATAAGTTCCAACTTATACTCGTCGCCCTTCTCGGTGAAGGTGGCCAGCGCCTCCTGTTTGCTTATCTCTTTGCGGACGAGTTGCTCCTTAGAGCGTGCCAACTCCTCCATCTTTTTCTCTATTACGGGCAGGTCGGCCTCGGTGATGGGTTTCGGCGAATCCACATCATAGTAGAAACCGTTTTCGATGCTCGGACCGATACCGAATTTGATTCCCGGGTAGAGGCTCTCCAATGCCTCGGCCAACACATGTGACGAGGTGTGCCAGAAGGTGCGTTTGCCGCCTTCATCTTCCCATTTGTTAAGTTTGAGTGTGCAGTCCTCTTCCAGCGGCATCTGTAAATCGACCACTTGGTCGTTTGCCGTTGCCGACATTACCTCCTGTGCCAGACGGGCACTGATGCTCTCTGCAATCTGCAATGCAGTGATTCCCTTGACATACTCACGAATGCTGCCGTCAGGGAATGTGATTTTAATGTTTTCCATTTTGTAGTGTTTTCGACTCCTACGACCCGCAACAGGAGAGATTTCTACGAACAAACCTCTTCGGCCCTCTCACAAATCGCACTCGCCTATATTAATATTATAACTTGGTTGCTTCTCTTTTTCGGCTCTTGTCAGTCGCCATCAGTCGTTCTGCTCGGGCAGGTCCTTCACCGACACATCCTTGCCTCTGTCGCGCTCGTAGTGACGCAGCGGATTACGGGTCATCTCGGCATACAAGGCTCTGTTCTTCGCAACATCCAGCGCCATGTATATGGCGTTGCGCATCGACGCCTCATTTGCTTTGCCTTGTCCGCAGATGTCGTAGCCCACACCGTGGTCGGGTGATGTGCGCACCACATTCAACCCTGCCGTAAAGTTCACTCCGTCGGGAGAGATGGTCTTGAAAGCTATAAGGCCCTGGTCGTGATACATGGCCAACACTCCGTCATATCTGCTCTGCATTCCTGCGGCAAAGAAACCGTCGGCTGCAAACGGACCGAATGCCAACACATGTTTCTGCGCGGCCTCCTTTATGGCGGGAATTATCACATCGCGTTCCTCGGTGCCCAGCAGCCCCGCATCACCCGAGTGGGGATTGAGGCTCAGCACCGCGATGCGCGGCTCGCGAATGGCAAAGTCGCTTATCAACGAGTGACGGAACTTAATCAGTTTGTCCACTATCGACTCCTGCGTGAGATTTGCCGCCACCTCCGCCAAAGGCAGATGTATCGTGGCCAGTCCCACCTTCAATCTGTCGCTGCACATCATCATCATCGGCTCGCCTTCAAACTTTTCGGCAAAGAATTCCGTATGGCCCGTAAAACCAAACTCCTCGCTCTGCACATTGGCCTTGTTGATGGGAGCCGTAACCACAACATCTATCAGGCCCGCTTTCAGGTCTTCGGTTGCCGCTTTGAGAGCTGCCACAGCCGCCACGCCCGCCTCGGGAGTGGATGTACCCGCCTGCACGAAGAGTTCCTCCGGCATGCAATTCACCAGATTGATGTGTCCGCTCAGGGCCTCCCCTGCCGACGAAATGATATTCACCGAGAGATTCTCGGCCTCCTCCATGTTCTTCTTATAGAACGAGAGTACTTTGGAAAAACCGTATATTATATATGTCGCATTGTCACACATGCGCTGGTCGGCCAGAGCCTTTATGATTACCTCTGTGCCTATGCCGTTTATGTCGCCCTGTGTGATGCCGACAGTGTATGTCTTATCGCTCATGTCTTGATTGTATATGAATCACAAATATATGAATTTTGTCTTAATCTGTTACTCTCTCCTCTCTTTTTGCTCTCCCTTCATGCCCACTCCTATCGCTCGCACTCGGGTATCATCTCTTCGGGTACCTGCACAAACTCGCTCTTGCCGTCGAGTCTGAAACGCAGATAGGTTATCGGCAGCCCCTGTTCGAGGAATTTACTCTCATAGGTGGTCTTTATGGAGAGTATTTCGTCGGCATATCCTGTGCCGTAGATGTCGTTGCAGCAGGCCTCCATCGTGAGGTTGTTGCATTCGCAGACCGCTTTGGTGTATTCGTGCATGAACTGCGAATCGGTTTTCAGATGAATGACAGCGTCAGGTTTCAGGAATTTTGCATAATATCCCAAAAACTGCGGCGAAGTAAGACGCTTGTTTCCGCGCTGTTTCTTCAACTGAGGGTCGGGAAAAGTGAGCCATATCTCGTCTACCTCCCCGGGTGCGAATACCGAGTTGATGAACTCTATGCGTGTACGCAGAAAGCCCACGTTGCCCATCTGCAATTCGGTGGCCGTCTTGGCTCCGCGCCAGATTCTGGCCCCCTTTATATCCACTCCTATATAGTTCTTTTGCGGAAATCTGCCGCCCAGAGCCACCGTATATTCTCCTCGGCCGCATCCCAACTCCAATACTATCGGATTGTCGTTGCCGAAGAACTCCTTGCGCCAGTTGCCCTTTATCGGGTGCTCCGTTTTGAACACCTCCTCGAACTCGGGTTGAAGCAGATTCTTAAACGTCAGATTCTCATTGAATTTCCTTACTTTATCTTTCCCCATTTTGTTTTGTGCTTACCTCCACTCCTATCGCACGAATGCCTCTGACGGTGGTGGAGGAGTCGAGTGAAATATTAAATTTATACCTACCCCTCTGTTTCAGACGGGCATTCTTGACAAAAGTCTGTTTCAGTTCGGTCTGTGTGGCGGTGGTGCGTTCCCCTGCCGTATTGGTGAGCAGCGTCCACTCAAAGCGTTCCGACGTGCTGTCCGGAGCAATGCACTCCACCACAAGCGGCAGACGATGGTGGCGACGTACCAAATTCCTGTCACACACCACAAAAACCTCTATATCGCGAAACGAGAGAGTGTCGCTGTTCTCATACTCCATCTCTGCCACTCTCTCCGGCCCGAGCACTCCTTTCTCGATGATTGCCACATCGGCGCTCTGCTCCGCCACGCAACCACTCAGCAGAAGCAGCACTCCTGCCACAATCAGCAGCAACCGAGTATATCGCCCGTTTCTACTCATCGTTCTTGGGCTCTTTCTGCTCGCCGCCCTCCTGACCGTTTCGTCTGTTGCGCTGGGGGCGTCTTTTACGATTGCGTTCGCCGCCCTCAGTTCTCACATCCTCTTGTTTGGTCCCTTCTGCCCGTGCGCCATCCGGCTTTGTCCTCTCGGGCTTTGTGGTCTTGACTGATTCGTGCTCTGCCGTCCTTTCGGTTTTTGCCTCCTCTGTGCGCACCTTGTGCTCTCCGTTAGGCTCCTGACGTCGGCGTTGCTCTTTGTCGCCACGTTCGCGGTTGTTGCGATTCTGTCGCTTATCTCCCCTGCGACCGTTCTGCTGACGGGCCTCGCCCTGCTTGTCGTCATGGCGACCTTCGCCCTGCGGCTCCCCACTTTGTGGTTGAGCCTGCTGTCCGTCCTCCCGTTTCTCCGCACCATGCTGCTTTTCGCTCCGCAGGTTACCGCCCTGCGACTGCTGCACCCCGTCGCCCTTTTTCTTCTTTTTCTTTCTCTTCTTCTTTGCGTTGTCGAAACGGGTGATGCTGTCCTCGCCGATGACATTCACAAATCCGGGCTCCTGACGGCTCTGGCGCATCTCTTCCTCCGAATCGAGACGGTCGGGTTTCTTGCCCGCCGCATTCATGCGCATCACCTCTTTCACTCGCGAAATGGGCAATGTAATCATGTTTACCATCGAGTGGGGAGTGGTGCTGAAACTCATTGTGCGACCCAATATGTCGGTCTTGACCAGATAGTAGTCGGCGTCGAGCGTCTGCAACGGAGCATTGATTTTCGGGAACTCCCTGCGAGCATCGATATAGTTGTCCAATTCATATATGAGACAACATTTGAGTTTGCTGCACTGGCCGGCCAGTTTCTGCGGATTGAGCGAGAGGTCCTGCATGTGGGCCGCATTGGTGGTCACCGAGACGAAATTCGATATCCACGAGGCACAACACAACTGCCTGCCGCACGAACCCAGACCGCCAATGCGGCCTGCCTCCTGACGGGCTCCAATCTGTTTCATCTCCACCTTGATGTGGAACTGCTCGGCAAAGACCTTTATCAACTCCCTGAAATCGACTCTTTCGTCGGCAATGTAGTAAAATATGGCCTTTATCTTGTCGCCCTGATACTCCACGTCGCCAATCTTCATGTTGAGCTTCATGTCGGCCGCAATCTGTCGCGAGCGAATCATGGTTTCGTGTTCGAGGGCAATAGCCTCCTGCCAACGTTCTATGTCGTAAGGTTTTGCCTTGCGGTAGATTTTTTTAAACTCCCCGTTCTGCGGATTGAATCCCACGCGACGCATCTGTTTGGCCACCATGTCGCCCGAGATGGATACGATGCCTATGTCGTGGCCGGGCGACGCCTCGACCGCCACAATATCGCCCACTTTGAGAGGCAGATTATAAACATTCTTGTAGTAGCTTCTGTGGGTATTTTTGAACCTCACCTCAAAGATATCGCTCGGGGTCACGTCGGGATAGTCGGCCAACCAATCGGTGGTGTGAAGTTTGTAGCACCCTTCACACGGAGTGGCCACCGTTTCGCCATCGTGATTGTCGAACGTGCAACCGCGACCTATGTCGAGCCTTTTGTCTGAGGTATTGTTTTTGTTCTCTATGGTTTTATTGTTTTCGTCGTTCATGTCGGAATAAATTTTCACAAAAATAATAAAATGCAGGCTAAGAAAAAAATCAAACATTTGCAATATCCCATTTTCTTGGTCGACATCTGCCGACAAACAGCAGGACACTAGGCTGTTTTCCTGCTCTCCTTCAAGCCTCCTTTATAGCCACAGATCTCCACAAAAGAGGTACGGGTCGGCAACAGCCGACCCGTACACAATATTCAAAATCACTAAAAGTCATCTATTTTTTCCATAGTCTCCTCTTCATTTGCATCTTACCACGTCACACATCCGCATCCGGTTCCATTGCTCCCCAGCGGAAGACAGAGAAAAATCCATCAGAAGGGCATTGAACCCTTCTTATCGTCGTCATCGGAGAGACCTAACTCTTTCATTGTATCATTCAGAGCGGCCTCCCATTCTTCCTCGGAGATAATTAGTTCGCCGTTCTCCATGACGCCCAAATCCTCCAACATACTTTGCAACTCGGCCTCCCAATCCTCACTGAGTATCTCATCCAAACTCTCGTCAGCCATGACGGAGTCATAGAATCCCGAAGCAATATCGGGCAGGTCGTTCAGAAATCCCTTTATACCATCCACTGCTGTGGAGATACTCGACTTGAAGAGCAGGCCTTTATAGCGCCCCACCTCGTGCATCACGAGTGACTTTTCCTGCTGGTCAAGTGCGTACTCGCTCTGTTCATATTCGTCCATCAGTGCCTCAAAACGGGCCTGATATGCATCTCTTTGCTGGTCGCTACATGTAGAGATGTTCTTCTCCACCTCGTCCACAAGGACCTTCATTCGCTCGCTCAGCGGGGCTGACTTCATCGAGCATCCCAACATCAACAGACACGCCAACGACGCGGCAACAATTGTCTTTATTCCGAATGTTCTCATAACTTAAATAAACGTATCTGATTCTTGAAAATTCTGGAAATAATAGTCGTAAACCCAACGAACGGTGTTCCCCCACAAATAGTATACATTTCCCCAATCGGGAGCCTCAAATTCTTTGTAAGTGTAATCGGTCGAATCGTTGTAAACCCTAACAGAAAAAAAGTTTCTATAATCTTGCACCGCCAGAAAATAATTACCCAAATAGACATCGTAGCTACTGATATCGACATCCTCATACCAAGTATTCGTCTCCCGAATGTCAGCGACCTGTGGCTTATAATTCCACAACAGAACAGACGACGGCTCGCTCCATGAGAATTTTATCTTGGCATCAGTATTATAAGACGGCAGATTGCGCGCATGGAACCACACATAGCTCCCCATAGGTTCAAGCACATAAACATCCTCCCCGCCTCCTGGCACGAAGGTGACACACTTGGAAACTGCGCGATATTGTCTGCCGATAAGTCCCTTGTCACTTATGGCAAGGGACGAGATGTTCGATGCGCCGTTGGTTTCCCAAAATTCGGTATATTCATAACCACCATGTCCGTCAGGTTTTTCCAACACAAAATCGGACAATATTACCACATCATAATTATCTTCGGCGGACAAGCCATTGACCTTCAGAGTACACGACTCCAAATCTTCGAAAAGTTCGGTGGCAGAGCCTGCCAATTTGCCCGTATAGTCGTAACAAAAGACTTTCACGCGCAGAAAAAAATCGGTCTGGTCTATTGCAGAACGCGTAGGGAAGAGTTGGCGGCCATCGATATCTCTGATGTTTTCCAGCGCAGGGAAAGGGTCGACTTTGAAAGTCGTGACGGCCGGGCCTCCGTCTTTGCCGGGATCGAAATTGGCCTCGCAGCCCACACACATAGCCAGCACCAACAAAATCGCATATTGTTTTATCTGTTTCATCATATTAATCATCAGTTCCTTATTTTATCCTTGTAACAGCTTTAATCACAGATTAAAATAGAACGTACACAACACTCCCACCCTGAAACGGTTATTCATCGCGCTCTCCATTTGGTTGTAATAGCCGTATTGTTCATAGACATATCGCTGATTGTAGACAGGTGAGAGGTCGTAGCGGTAAAATAATCCCAAGTCAAAATAAGGCCAACAGAAACCCACTCTGCCTGCAACCGAAGGATTGTTCTTATTAACCAGATTATCGTCTGCAACTCCATGATAATAATCATAATATTCTCCTCCCGAGGGCATACTGCCGCTATACTTCGAGCCGAAGTTAAAGTTATAACCCGCCTCTCCGGCAACATAGAATCTGCCTTTATAACCAACCGAGGCCACATTAAATTTGGCCACCGCATAGCAATATGCCTGATTGAACGTGACGAAACTGTTATAATCATCATCTGTTTTCTGTGACGGGAACAGTCCCCATTTCAGATATTTTCCTCCCACAATAAAATTGAACGTATCGTCCGACGCACCTATCTTGAACTCCAAGCCGCCACCGTAAGCAAAATTGACATAAGCTCCGGCATCCGCTCCGAAACCGAGTTGGAATCGGTCGGACCAGTTCTTGCGGCGCGTTTCAATCTTGGAGGCCTTCTTTGCCTGCGCAATACGCTGATTGACATATTTGAGTGTCTCGCTCGTGACGGCATATTTCAATGCCTTGTCTGCCTTGCTGGCATCATAAGTGTCCAAGAGGTCTGCCCACAGACGTGCCGTCATATCCGAAACCGCCTCCTTCATTTTACTCTCCGGATAGTCGGCCACAAAGTCCATTCCGCCCCACGTGGTGGGATTGGCAATGAAATTGTCATAGGCCAAAACCTCGCTATACCTCTTCAACAACTCCTCGTCGCGAGTCGAGAGTTCCACAACACTCTTGGCCTCATTCAAAGTTCTAACAATGACCTCGGCATTCTCACGATTGCTGGCCGAAGCAAGTGTCCTCGTCTTCAACACCGACAACTTGGCCACAGCCTGAGCCTGATAGTTCTTCGCCGGATTGGAGTTGTCGGCAAGATAGTTTTCATAGGCCTCTTCGGTGTCGGCAGCCAAGACACTCTCCCATAGAGCCTTATCATCTATTTCATAAATGGCCATGCGTGCCTCCGACTCGTGGAGGGGATTTGTCCATTTAGCCAGATACTCCTGATAAGCCTCTCGGGTGTCCGACTCTGCCGCAGCCGCCCACATTGCCTCGTCGGCGAAAGCATCCAGCTTCGTCTGCGCTTCGGCAGCGTGATTACCACTGGGGAACCTGTTCAAGTAGTCGCGATACTGCTCCTCTGTTGGTTCTCCGCCCGCCATTAGTTGAGACCAATACTGATTGTCTGCACGCGACATGGTTATGCGGGCAATATTATTATTGCACAACGCCACCCTTTCGGTCGCCTGCCTGTCGCTGACATTGGCGGCCAACAGATTGCGATAGGCCCTCAGCGCACGCTCATAATCCTCGACACTGTCGGCCGATTCAAAGAGCGTGTCGGCATGACGTTTCAACGGGATACAGCGCTCCGCCTGATTAAGTTTCTTCTGTATATCGCTATACGTTCTGCTCAACTTATTCACCTTTTGACTGTCAAGAAATGCTAATGCTGCTTTATACTGCGTGGCGGCCTGATTGTAGTTTCCTAAGCTCATTGCCTCGTCGCCGCGAGTGGCATAATCCTGTCCCAACAGCAAAAACGGCACAAGCAGCATAACCAACAGCAAAATCGTCTTCTTCATAACCATGTTTTGATTTTCATTTTCACACTACTGCATCTGTTCCAGATATTGCTCATGTAACTTCAAGAGCCTCTCGTCCTCGGGGCGAAGTTCCAACAGAGAGAAGAGGATGTCGGTAGCCTTCTCTTCAAAACGACCGTTGGAAGCGGATCTCATTATCTCTATCTGGCTCAGCCCCTGTTCTACATCTTCGTCTATCATATCCTCCAAACGCTTCATGCTCGAATTATGCTTTCCATACACAAGGAAAGATGTAACTTTCGGGCTGTACTGCTCATAGGCACTCAAGTAGCCCGCTCTGGCACCATTGTAGTCGCCCTCGGCGAGAAGCATCTCCGCCTGTTCCATCCTCACATCGAACAGCATCTTCCCCTGCCTGCTTGCCATCCACAGCCATGCAGACAGGAGCAACAGAGCTACAGAGCCAATCAGTTTCACTGCCGTCAACGCATTCTCGCCCTTGTGCGGCTTTGAGTTGGCAATGGCGTCTAAACGGCGTTGCTTGGCTCTACCCTTAGTGCCGAATCCCTTAGCAGCCAGAGCGTCGAGGTCTGCCTCCAATTGATTCATATACTCCATGTCGCCTATACGTCCCTCTGCCTTGAAGAACAACATCACACGGCGCGTGCGGATTTTGGCAAGTTCGGCATCCAACTCGGCACTCTTCTGTTCAAAGGCCTCCTTGTTCTTGCGAAACTCTTCGGCCTCCATTCTCTTTCGCTCCTCATCGCTCACGGTCACATGCCAATCGTCCTGCTCATATCCGTACTCCATTTTGTCGCGACGCTCCAAACTCTCCAAAAGCAGATTGAGCACATAGCAACTCGCTCCGTTCTGCTTGAATCCCGCCAACATCATATCATACTCGGGGAACGGTGCATTTTCCGGCAGTGCACCATCAAGAACCTTCACCCAAAGCGCGCTGTTATCGATGAGGGTATGAATTTGCTCAGGAGTAAGTTTGCGTCGGTTATCCGACAGTTTACATTCACCATACCTCTCATCCTCATCGATGACATTATAAATCTCGGGCGTTATCTTTTTCGACATGCCCGTTATGGGATGCATCATGAACGAGGCCTCCTTGCCGGCATGCACTTCGGGGATGAAACGCTCTCCATCACGCAGAATGGCAAACGTGGGACGCTCGCTGTCATCCACCCTCAAAGGCAATGTGTTGGCCACAAGTACATCGCCCTGCAAGATAGTTCCTCGTGTGGTATAAAGAACATAGAATCTGTTCTCATAGAGATAGAGCAACTCCGTAACCGCACCGCTGTTCTCATGAATGACAATATGTTGAAAAGCTTTCAAGGCTCCCGCCTCTTTGCCTACATGAATCGACGCCACTGCCACATCGCGTGCCTCCACACTCGTCTGGTCCAACACATAATAGACCATATCGAGAAAATCCACATTCTCTCTCAGTTCCTCATTCTTCTCGAATTCGGCCTTTATCTGTCGCAATTCGTTGTCCTGAGGGTCGAGAATGGGACGATGAAAACAATGTTTCTCGCCATTATATATGCCTACTTGCGAGAGCGACAAACGGCGTATGGTATAACATAACGAGTCGGGAATGACGTACTCTTTATATTTCAAGCTCATAAGAAAACTTCCGCTACTACTTTAACAACTCAATCCGAGTCCTCTTGGTGATGCTCCACACTCCGTCTGAGAGCATCATGATGCCTTCCTCGACGGTATTGATGGCGGAGAAATCCATGAGGTCACCGTTCAACACATCGCATGCCGACACCGCACCCGAAAACACATCGGCCTGAATACCGTCCACCAATCTGTATGCAGCCATATTCTCCGATCGCAGCATGAGCATGATGTTTGCCGACGGTTCCTTTACCTCGCTGAGAAATCTTGCCGCCACACCGTTCTGGCTCTCCACAAACTTACCGTACAACACCTTGAATGCGACTTTGTCCTCCTGCATCTCGACAACCATACGCTCTTGCATCTTCTTCTCACGACGCTCACGCTCGATCCTCTCCTCCATCTGCGCAATCGCGCTCTCACATTCCCTCAATCGGTCCTCTGTCAGCTTTATTTGCTCAGCCAACAATTTGTTGTTCTTTTGAAGTTTCCCGTTTCTTTCCATCAGCCAGCCCACCTCATCCTCCACCGTAGCCAACTCTTTGCGAAGCTTGACCACACAATATCCCAACGCCGCCAATGCCAATACAAGAGCGATAATGGCAACATCCTTCCATTCCAACGCTATGCCGTCCTTCGCCTCTGAGTCCCCCTCGGCATTCACATCCGCTGCGACTTTTTCATTGCCGGATGTTTCTGGTTTCTCCTCATCTGACTGTCCATTTGCAACAGTGGCGTCATCCTTTTCCTTCGCACTGCTGTTTTCACCGGTAATCTGCTCCGTTGCGCCACTATCAATCTCTTGATTATGATTCCGAGCTACGACCGATAGTGGCATTGACAACATTGCAACCACGCCCAACATCAAAATACGTCTTTTCATGGCTCCTTAATTTTTCTTTTTTATCTCCTCAGCATACAATTTCGACATGTCAAGCAACATATCCTTCATAGCTAAGAAGAATATGTTTCCCGTAAGCGGTTCGCCAGCTACATTCTTCCTCTGGTAAACCTCGCCATTGACATCGAAACTCCTCTTTGCCAACTGCTTGATGTTCGTCACATCGCTCTCCTCCATGAGAATATTCAACTCACCGAGCAAATTCTTCACATAGTTGTTCTGGGCCAACACATCCACAAACTCATTGAAGTGCTCCATCACATCACCCGCATATTGTCTTACCGAGTTACCCATGTAAACCTCTCCTTCGCGTGTCTTGAAACCAAGCACATGTTTTCCCACCTGCTCATAGTAGGCCACCGAACGACTGTTCTGACGCGGAGCCGCCATCATCAACACACCCTCTTTCTTCAACTCGAAATCGACCGTGATTTCCGGCTCTTCCAGATTCTTATACAGACCTCCCTCGGCGGTGAGTTCCTTCGGGTTTTCAGGATAGAGAACGCTGAATCCGTTCACAAACTCATCCAAATCAATCCCGAAAGCATGGAACAACGTATAGGTCAACCGAGTAATATACTCCTCCTTAGGCGACAGAATCTTCAAATACTCACTGCCCTTACCCGTGAAGGTTAGGCGACTCGGCATTTCCAACTCTCTGCCTGTGGAACGAATATATTTAATGATATCGGTCACATAATAGATAATCGATGCGTAGTGCAGGAAGAGAATAAATCTCAACTTGGGCTCGTTGCGGATGGTATCCGAAAAACCGAACAATGCGTCATTCTTAAAGAAGAATCCCGCCATATCGTCTGACCTCACACCGCTACGGCTCTTTATGTTCTCATAGTTCTTCTTTATCTCCTCACCAATGGTCACTTTGCCCGACATGATTTTGTGCTCCATACAACTCACAAAGCCATTGTCGGCATAGGTACCTTGAAACTCCTTCTGTCCCCACAAATTGTTACCTGCAAAGAGTACCGAAGCCTCATAGCCGTAGTAACCATTGTTGCGGTCAAAAATAAAGATATCTGTAGTTCCTCCGCCTATATCCACATTGATGGAGTTATAAGACAGCAGCGAACTGTCCTTCTTCAACAACGAGTAGTAAGGCACCACCGATTCGAGTTCCTCAAAAATATCAACTCCGAAACCACACTTCGCGAACACATTCTTGCGAGCAGACTCCCATGCCTTCGAGAAATTCTCCTTGTTGGTCCTGCTCATACTGTCGGGATAGAAACATATTATCTTTATATCATTCGAATAGAGTCCCTCCTCCACCAACTTGTTCTTTATCATCCAGAGTGTCTGCTCACAATAGGCATAGACTCTCTTGCTCTCAACCGAATTGGAGCCCACATGGTTCTTCTCCATGGCCCATTTGAGGTCGGTTTCATACTTGAAGGCCGAATCGAGTTTCACTCTCTCCACCTCATAATCAAAACCTATATTCACCTCTCCGAATAGTTCACCCGTACCAAAACGGCTGCCGTTCAACGAGGCTGTCTTAATGGGATACTTGATACCCTGAGCGTTGTCAGGCCCCACCACTGACGGAACAAACTCTCTAAGGAACAAACTCATTGCCGCCACAGGACCAAATGACACGGCATTTCTGTAATCAGTTCGACCCACCGTCGAAGGTTTGTTCAGTAATACCATCTGGATGTCTTTGTGGCCTATCGTGAAGGGATTTACCTCCTTTCTATCCGTATCGCAATATGCGATGTGGGTATTTGAGGTGCCGAAATCTATAGCGAAGATTGCCTTCCTATGTTGATTATTGTTATTGCCCACATCCTTAT
Source organism: Tidjanibacter sp. (assembly GCA_045597245.1). Taxonomy (GTDB): domain Bacteria; phylum Bacteroidota; class Bacteroidia; order Bacteroidales; family Rikenellaceae; genus Tidjanibacter. The sequence continues at coordinate 864 of JAZODY010000291.1, read as the reverse complement.
ATTTCCACTTTGGAATAATCATGGCTGTGTATACCCTATCGGCATCAGTAATCTTAACCTCTATAAAATTGAAGATGTTGGAGATATTATTGTTCCTGTCGCCCTCTTCCCTAAGGTTATACACTTTCGAATTACCAGAACCCAACCTCGTTCGGTGCACAAACGAAGTCTTCAATGCCCCACTCTTAGACATACCATCCCCCACGGTTTCATTCCACACCGAGAGCCCCCTCTGCGAATAGAATTCGAGATTCACATGGTCCTTTTCGTCGAACAGATAGACACTATATTGATTATATAGTCCTTTACTCTCGTCGAGCTGATAGAACGGGAATATTCCCAGACCCATAGGACTCTGCTCATAGATTTTCGACTTATCATAGATACGCGTAAGCACGATCTCGCCCTTAGGCGCAGTAAGCGGAATGACAAGACTCACCTTCACCTCCATCAACTCGTCGTTTCTGTACAAAGGCTCCATTCTGAGATTTTTCTCCAAATCCTCCCTTTTGAAAAAGAGGAAGTACTCCTTCTTTATGGGTAGCAGGAAGGAGCGTTTGTCGCTGGTAAAGAGTGTGTAGTTATACATCTCCGAGTTGATTTCATAACCGAGGTCGATGATGTAATCTTGAAAAAAGTCGCAGTTAGACACCCACGGATATTTAATCGTCGAGACTTCCCTATTGGACGCACCGTTCTTGGGCAGATATCTGTTGGCAATCTGTTTCAACTTGTGACCCACACCCGTATCAGCCCACTGTATGTTCAAGATGCGTGTCTGAATATCCCACTCCTCTTCCACATACTTCCAGCCTGGTTGGCTGTGCTGCTCGGGAAGAACCAGTAAGTCGGAGGCCAAGCGGT
>JAZODY010000290.1:0-4270 GCA_045597245.1 Tidjanibacter sp. | reverse complement strand
CCCTCTTCTCCACCCTCTTCTTCTACGTCATCGGTTGCGCTCTGGGTGACAGTGATTGTAATCTCCTCGTCGCCACATCTGATTACTATTCGGGCTGTGCGTTCTTCGCCTGTCTCGTTGGGTTGCAGTGTGATGGCTATCGTATATGTGCCGGCCTTGTCGCCGTGGTCGGGAGAGATGGAGCACCACTCCTCTGCCTCCGCCTTGCTGGTCAAGATGGTGGAGGCCCAAGCGTCGAGTGTGGTGAATGTGACGCCCGATGCGGAAGTATTGGATGCTGCAATCTCCTGTGTGAGATTGGATTGTTGGGTGTCGGGTACGCTTATTGCGCCCGAGTCATCACCACCGCCTTCCGAGCATGCCGCAAAAGAAAACATACTGAGAATGAAAGCAATAGACAATAATTTCTTCATAATGGTATTGGTTAAATAATTGCGCTTCTGCTCCCGTAGCATCAAATATCTTATTATTAAAAGGAAAGTGTGGAGCAGAATCGTTTATTCGAAGGAGGCTCTGGCAAGCCATGCATTGATAAACAAAACCCCCACACTTGTAAAGTATGGGGCGGCACATTCGGTGCCTGACTCATACACATACAAGTTAGAGTGTAATACTGATTCAATGCGTTGAAATTTACCAGATTTCCTTCGAACTCAGCGAAACACTTTCACCAAAAATATGTAAGTCACCTATGAAATGGTGCAATGACAAAGATAGTGATTTATTTGCAGACCTGCAACAGACCGGCCATTTTTGTCCGGAAACGATGTTGTGTAAGCTCCCTCTGTCGGCACTCTCCCCTTGTGTACATTACACAAAAAGAGAATCACACACTGTGTGTGTGATTCTCTTTTGCTTTGTTGTGAGCGGAAAACGGGGCTCGAACCCGCGACCCTCGGCTTGGGAAGCCGATGCTCTACCGCTGAGCTATTTCCGCATTCGGGGTTGTCTTCCACCCCGCCTCGTGAATGAAGATTATTTGTTCATCGTAATCAATAACTCCTCATTATTATATGTGTTCTGCATGTGTTTCTGCATCTCCTCCATCGCCTCCACCGAGGTCATGTCCGACAGATAGCGGCGCAGTATCCATGTCTTCTGCAAAACATCTTTGCTTACCAACAAATCCTCGCGTCTGGTGCCTGAGGCAACCACATCTACGGCAGGATAGACACGCTTGTTGGCCAACTTACGGTCAAGTTGCAACTCCATGTTGCCCGTGCCCTTAAACTCTTCAAAAATAACCTCGTCCATCTTCGAACCCGTATCGATGAGGGCAGTGGCGATGATTGTGAGTGAGCCTTTGCCTTCGCAGTTACGGGCCGCACCGAAGAAACGTTTGGGCTTGTGTAACGCATTGGCGTCCACACCTCCCGAAAGAACCTTGCCCGAAGCGGGCTGTACGGTGTTGTATGCTCTCGCCAATCGAGTGATGGAGTCGAGCAGAATAACAACGTCATGGCCGCACTCGACAAATCTTTTGGCCTTTTCGAGCACCATCTCAGCCACTTTGACATGACGGGCCGCCTGCTCGTCGAATGTGGATGCCACAACTTCGGCCTTCACATTGCGAGCCATCTCGGTAACCTCCTCCGGACGCTCGTCGATGAGCAACACTATCAGGTAGACCTCGGGATGATTGTCGGCTATGGCATTCGCTATCTCCTGCAACATCATGGTCTTACCGGTCTTGGGTTGAGCCACAATCATGCCGCGCTGTCCTTTGCCAATCGGGGCGAACAAGTCTACAACGCGCATCGACATGTTGTTATGTCCGTTGCCGGTAACATTGAATTTTTCGTTGGGGAACAGCGGAGTCATATACTCAAATTGCATCCTGTCGCGAATCATTTTCGGAGCGAGGCCGTTGATTTCAATCGCTTTGACCAACGGGAAATACTTCTCCCCTTCTTTCGGCGGCCGGATGGTTCCTCTCACCGTATCGCCTGCTTTAAGGCCGTAGTTCTTGATTTGTGACGGAGATACATATATGTCATCCGGAGAGTTGAGATAGTTGTAATCCGACGACCTGAGGAATCCATAGCCGTCGGGGATGATTTCGAGGACTCCCTCACCCTCCACAACCACGCTGTCTAAATCAATCTCTGCACTCTCCTCTGCATCCGATTCGACATGATTGCGACGTCTTGTCTTTTTCTCGGGCACCGCCTCTTGCAACTCCGCGGAATTTTTCTGCACTTCATCTTCCTTGTCCTGCTTTGGTGCCGTCTCGGTCTCCACGCTTGCAACCTCTTCGGCCACAACCGGCAGTGCGTTCTTTCTTGGACGCCCGCGTTTTTTGCCTGTTTTGGGTTGTTGCTGCGCGGCATCGGTTTCTTGAACGTCAGCCACAGGAGCGGGAGTCACATCTGTCGATTCTGCTTTCTGACTTGCATTAAGACGTTTTCTGGGACCTCTCTTTGCAGGCACTTTATTATCGGTTTCCTGCGGAATCTGAGGGCCTTGTGCCGTCTCTATGATTCGGTTAATCAACTCTTTTTTCTTCAAAGGTTCGTTAATGCCCAACACTTTTGCTATCTGGCGCAACTCGGACAAACTCTTTTTCTTTAAAGTATCTATATCTTGCATGTGATAATTCGTCTTGTAAAATGATTTTTACCATCGACCCGATGGGGTGAGTGATTTGTTTTCACCGCAAATATACTACTATTTTTTAAAAATCAATGCCTCCGTTTTCCTGCTTGATTTTTTTCAATACCAGTGCCAAATCCTCCTGCGTATCCACTGCAATCGTTTCTGTTACGGTCTCCAATGCTTTGATGCGATAGCCGTTTTCCAGCCAGCGCAATTGCTCCAACGACTCGGCCTTCTCCAATCTGCCGACCGGAAGTTTAGTAATCTCTCTCAACACCTCACTGCGATAGGCATAAAGGCCTATGTGCTTCAAATAGTCGTGATTGTTCTGCCATTCTGCCGGCTCAACACCTCGTTGATGTGGAATTGCTGAGCGACTGAAATAGAGCGCATATCCATCCGCGGAGAGTATCACTTTGGGCGAATTGGGATTGAATATATCCTCCTCGCATGTGAATTTCTTTACAAGCGTGGCAATCTGTGTGTTGTGGTCCTTGAAAGCCTCTTTGATTTTGGTGAGGTGTTCGCTTGCCACAAAGGGTTCGTCGCCCTGAACATTCACAACGACATCGAACCGATTACCGGTTTCACACTCAAACTTTTCCAATGCTTCGGCACAGCGGTCTGTGCCGCTGCGATGATTTACCGATGTCATCACCACTCTGCCCCCGAATGACTTCACCGCCTGCTCGATTCGTTCGTCGTCTGTGGCAACGCAACAAAAATCATACAACTCTTTCACTCTTTCATACACACGTTGAATCATCGGTTTGCCATCGATGTCGGCCAACGGCTTGCCGGGGAAGCGCGATGATGCGTATCGCGCGGGAATTATTGCCAGAAATCGCATTTGTCGAAATGGTTTAAAATTTCAACAAATGTAATGATTTTCTCTTTAAGAAAAAGTATATTTGTAATATGAAATGCGATGAAACATATTTCTCCGAGTTGTTCGGGCTGTTGGGTGAACGCCTGCAAGGCGGTCTGCCTGTCGATGTCGTTCGGGAAGCATGCCGTACAAACGGTTGGTTTACCCCGCATAGTATCAGGATGGCCATCGATGCCTTGTGCCGTCAGATGCTTTGTCGTGACAAGGTGTATGACTGGCTGTCGCGTTATAAGCCCGATTATGGAGCGGCGAAGAGTGTTGGCGTAGTTATGGCCGGAAATATACCTGCCGTCGGATTTTTCGACATGATGTGTGTGCTTTGTGCGGGACATGAGTGCAGTGCGAAACTTTCGAGCAAAGATGCTGTGATAATGGAATACCTTATTGGTTTGCTCAAAGAACTTGCACCCGAATTACCGTTGTCGAAGATGGATAATCGTGCGGAATTCGACGCCGTCATCGCCACCGGAAGCGACAACAGCGCCGTTTGGTTTCGTTCTCGTTTCCCCGATACTCCTATGTTGATGAGAGGAAGTATGCACTCCGTTGCGGTTTTGACCGGTCGCGAGAGCGAGGACGAGTGGCGACTGCTTGCCGAGGATATGTTTGCTCATAGTGGTTTGGGATGCAGAAATGTGAGTACTTTGCTGATACCGGATAATTATTCGATTGACGAGTTGCCTATGATGTTTGCGAGTGCACGTCAGATGGTGTCGGAACGTTATCTGGATAATTGGCGTCACACCCGCGCCATGCTTATCATGAATGGAGAGCGCTTTGTCGATG
>JAZODY010000289.1:0-4543 GCA_045597245.1 Tidjanibacter sp. | reverse complement strand
CCGACTTTATCAGTTGAACTTCATGTATTGGCGCTACTTCCTCTGGAACTTCGTGGGACGCCAGAGCGACAACCAGTCCACCGGCTCAATAACCGACGGACAGTGGCTTTCGGGCATAAAGGCCATAGACGAGATTTATCTCGGCCCGCAGGAGGAACTGCCCCGCGAGATGGCCGAGAACAAGGCGCGCAACAAATACTATTTCCTCCCCTTCCTGCTGGGAATTCTGGGACTGCTCTATCAGCTCAACCGCGACCCGAAGAACTTCTCGATAGTCATGTGGTTGTTCCTGATGATGGGCGTGGTGCTGGTTGTCTATTTCAACTCGCCGCCCGCGGAGCCGAGAGAGCGCGACTATGTGTATGCGGGTTCGTTCTACGCCTTTTGCATCTGGATTGGTCTTGGTGTGATGGGGGTGAAGGAGCGTCTGAGCAGGTGGACCAAGCGCGACGGAGCGGCAGTGGCTGCCGTAGCCACCGCATTGTGCTGTGTGGTGCCGGGCATTCTGGTGGCCCAGAACTGGGACGACCACGACCGCAGCGGCCGATACGTGATGCGCGACATGGGATACAACTACCTCATGTCGGCACTGCCCAACAGCATATTGATGAACTACGGCGACAACGACACATTCCCGTTGTGGTATAATCAGGAGGTGGAGAACGTAAGACCCGATGTGAGAATCATGAACCTGAGCTATCTGGGCGGCGGCTGGTATGCCGAGGAGATGAAGTGGAAGTACAACGAGTCCGACCCCGTTCCGTTCACCATTCCGCGCGATAAGCTCTTCTATAACAACGACTATATCTATGTGCGCGAACTGTTCGACCATCCGGTGGACCTCAAACAGGCCATGGAGGTGGTGCTCAGCGACGACGAGAAGACCAAAGTGCGCTTCTCGGACCAGACGGCCATCAACTTCATTCCGGCTCGCAAGTTATACATTCCGGTCAATAAGGAGAATGTGTTGAAGACGGGAGTGGTGAAACCCGAGGATGCCGACCTGATTGTGGACACGCTTTTCATAGAGTTGCAGGGAACGACGGTGGAGAAACCCGACATCCTTCTGCTCGACCTGCTGGCCAACTTCAATTGGGAGCGTCCGTTGTATTTCACTCAGGCCTCCTCGTTGCGCAATCTGGGACTGATGGACTATTTGCAGTATGACGGCTTTGCCTATCGTTTCGTGCCCATCAAGACCGCATACGAGAGCAGTTGGACCGTGGGAAGGGTGGATGCCGAGGAGTTGTATGACAAGCTGATGAACACGTTCAGGTATGGAAACTTGAAGGACGAGAGTGTCTATGTGGACAACTTCTCGCGATATAATCTCTATTCGACGCTCATCCGATTGGGCTTCTCGCGTCTGGCCGACGAGTATTCGGCACGCGGCGAGCAGGAGAAGGCGGTGGAGATTCTCGACAGGGGAGTGGAGGAGTTGCCGTTCACGCAACTGCCGCACAACTATCAGACGCTGGCCTACATCGACTCCTACTATCGGGCCGGAGTACCCGAGAAGGCCGATGCCCTGCTGATGGATTATGCGGCCTCGCTCATCGACTACATACTCTACTACCTCTCGTTCCCCGACAGCAAGATTTCATACGTGTCTGCCGACCTCGACGAGCGCTATCAGTTGCTGGCCCAGCTCTACCATCTGGCCAACGACAACGGGCGCAAGGAGATTGCCGATGCACTGAGAGCCTATTTCGAGGAGTAGCGACAATGAAGAGCGGCCGATACGCCGGCGGAATGACGGAGAGGGCGGATGTGAACGGCGACGGGAGTGCCGATGTGTCGGTGTGGAGTGGGGGCAGGGAGAGAAAAAGGAGGTTTTTGGCGCAAGATGTGCAAAAAAAGCCGAAATGGTTGCGAATAATGCGGAAATTTGACTATATTTGCACGCCCGAAAAATAGGGTGACGAATTATTAAGTTAAATTATTGTATAAAAAGTAGATGAGTAAAGTTTGCGAAATCACAGGAAAAACTGCTCAAACGGGAAACAACGTTTCTCATTCGAACAGACGTACCAAACGCAAATTCAATCTGAATTTGAAAACCAAGCGTTTTTGGTCGGAGGAGGAAGGCAGATGGCTCACTTTGAAGGTGACCGCAGCCGGAATCAAGGTAATTAACAAGAAGGGTCTTGACGCAGCAATCAAAGAGGCCAAAGCACCCAAAAAAATTTATTAAACATTTTTGAATAATGGCTAAAAAAAGTAAAGGCAACAGAGTTCAAGTGATTCTCGAATGCACCGAGCAGAAAGAGAGCGGCGTACCCGGAATGAGCAGGTATATCACCACCAAGAACAAAAAGAACACGCCTGACCGTATGGAGCGTAAGAAATACAATCCCTACCTCAAGAAAGTGACTGTTCACAGAGAAATCAAGTAATTAACCTAATTAAAAATTTTACACCATGGGAAAAGTCAATAAGAACCAGAAAACCGACCGTGTTTTGGATAAGAGCTTGCTCCGTAACCGCGTAAAATGTATCAGAATGGTTAAATCGGACAAAACCGGTGCTTATAGCTTCAAGACTGAGGTTGTTCACACTCAGGACGTTAAAGAGTTCTTCTCGAACAACAACTAATAGAGCTATCTGTTTTCAAGAAATTGCATTAGGGCCGCAGGGCCTTAATACAAAAGGCTGATTCGCAAACGAGTCGGCCTTTTGTGTTTTTTGATGGAAAGATGTGAGGATGGTGCGGTCATTGTGTAAAAAGTCCTATATTTGTACTATATAGGATGCGGCTCGGAAGAGCAATCGAAACGGTTTCGTTGCGTTCTTCTCTCGCCTTTCGCTATAATTTGGTATATATGTTGAGTCGTGGCGGATTAAGGCTGCGCAAAAATAAATTGGAAATAGTATGAGAATTATCCTTCTGTCCGGCGGTTCGGGCAAGCGCTTGTGGCCGCTGTCGAACGACACCCGTTCAAAGCAGTTTCTGAAACTTCTGCGTCGTCATGACGGCACCCACGAGTCGATGGTGCAACGTGTCTTTCGACAGATACGCGAGTCGGGTATCGATGCGGCCGTGGCCATTGCCACAAGTATTTCGCAGGTGGACTCCATCAAGAGCCAGCTGGGCAACGATGTGGAGATTGTCACCGAGCCGGAACGCCGCGATACCTTCCCTGCCATTGCGTTGGCGAGCACCTATCTGAGTTTGGAGTGCGGCTGCGACGACGACGAGGTGGTGGTGGTGATGCCGGTGGACCAATATACCGAGGAGGCCTACTTCAAGACCGCACAGAAGATTGCGGAGGCGGTGGAGCAGGAGAGTGCCGAGTTGGTGTTGATGGGTGTGAAACCCACTTGGGCATCGAGCAAATTTGGTTATATAATTCCCGAGGCCGGCGAGTTGTCGTCGCCCTATATGGTGCGCTCGTTCAAGGAGAAACCCGATGAGGATGAGGCCGAACGCCTCATTGCCGCCGGTGCTTTCTGGAATGGCGGCGTGTTCGGATTCCGTCTCGGCTACCTGATGGATATAGTGAGACGCTATGTTGTGCCCGAGAGTTTTGCCGAGATGAGGGCGCGTTATGCGGAGTTGCCCAAGATTAGTTTCGATTATGAGGTTGTGGAGAAGGCAGAGTCGGTTGCTATGGTGCCCTTTTCGGGCGTTTGGGAGGATTTGGGGACGTGGAATGCACTCACCGAGAAGATGTCGGAGCGCGTGGTGGGAAAGGCCTTGACGGGCGAAAATGCCACGAATACGCACGTCATCAACGAACTCGACATACCAATCGTTGTGCTCGGAACCGACAACCTCATTGTGTCGGCCAGCCACGACGGCATCTTGGTCAGCGACAAGATGGCCAGCACACAGCTCAAATCCTATGTGGACGGCATACAGCAGCGCCCCATGTATGAAGAGCGTCGTTGGGGCAGTTATAAGGTGTTGGATTATACCACGCTGGATGATGGCACGCTGTCGCTCACCAAAGAGTTGCAGCTCAATCGGGGCTGTTCGATAAGCTATCAGCGTCACCGGCTTCGCAACGAGATATGGACCTTTGTGGATGGTCGTGGCCGCCTGCTCATCGACGGCGAGATACGTGAGGTGGGACGTGGCGACGTGATATCCATACGTGCCGGTCAGATGCACGCAATCTATGCCGTCACTCCGTTGCGCATCATAGAGGTGCAGTTGGGCGTTGAGTTGGTGGAGGAGGACATCGAGAGATTCGACTACGAGTGGAAATAGCCGATTCGGCCATGTTTTGAATGGATATCGAATAGTTTGAGGCTGTCTAACAAGTCCTCAAAATGGGAGTCACCCCCGTCAGATGCATCTCTGGCGGGGGTGAAATCGTTAAAATTATACTTGTCAGACAGGCGCATCTTTTTATACGTGTTCTCGCCGCGATTTTTTTTGTCCTGTTTTCTCTCCGACCTTGCTCGATTCGGCTCCTGCTCCTGCTCCTGCTCCTGCTCCTGCTCCTGCTCCTGCTCCTGCTCCTGCTCCTGCTCCTGCTCCTGCTCCTGCTCCTGCTCCTGCTCCTGCTCCTGCTCCTGCTCCTGCTCCTGCTCCTGC
>JAZODY010000288.1:0-13261 GCA_045597245.1 Tidjanibacter sp. | reverse complement strand
ATGTCGTTGCAGGAGCTTTCTGAGCGAATAGATATTTCGGTGGTTAATCTGTCGAAACTTAAAACAGGAAAGGTGCGTGCCATTCGTTTTTCTACCCTCGATGCCATTTGTCGTGCACTCGATTGCCAACCGGCCGATATTCTCGAATTCAGGCCCGAAACACCGGAGCCGAAGGAGTGACCCGATTAATTTACTTACTGACCGAGAATAAATTTTCTCGGTCTTTTTTGTTTATAATGACATGGCCCGCATGTCGGAATACTCTCTGCCGATACCTCTCTGAACGCCACTTCCCCACTCTTATCTTGTTTAGCCATTCCTCGTTTACGCATCTGCCTTTGCTCCATTGACCCTCTGTCGGGCAATGAAACAAGACTTTGCCAATAAAAAACAACGGTGTGAAAGTCTTCACACCGTTGTCGTTGTTATGTTTTCGCCTGTTAGCTACCGAAATTATCATAGAGAATGTTCTCCGAAGGAACTCCAAGACTATCAAGCATATTCACCACCGAGGCAACCATCATGGGAGGTCCGCACATCAGATAGAGGCAATCCTCAGGCTGCTCATGGGTTTTCAGATAGTTCTCATAGAGTACATTGTGAACAAATCCCACAGTGTAAGGCTCACCTGCTGCATCTGCCTCGGGGTCGGGGCGATCAAGAGCAAGGTTGAACTTGAAATTCGGGAAGTCTTTTTCGATAGAATGAAAATCTTCCAGATAGAATGCCTCCTGCAATGCACGCGCACCATACCAGAACGATACCTTGCGATTGGTCTTCTCGGTCTTGAACAAGTGCATCAAGTGGCTTCTCATGGGAGCCATACCGGCACCGCCACCGATGAAGATAAGTTCTTGGTCGTCGGAGAGATTGTCGGGAATGAAGAACTCTCCATAAGGTCCCGAAATGGTAATCTTATCACCCGGTTTGAGCGAGAAGATGTACGACGAACTGATACCCGGATTAAGTTTCTGGAATCCTCCGTTTACTCTGTCGAACGGAGGCGTGGCTATACGAACGTTCAGCATGATGATGTTACCCTCAGCCGGGTGGTTGGCCATAGAGTATGCGCGGAACGTATCTTCAGGGTTGGTGGTAACCAAATCCCACATCTTGAACTTGTCCCAATCACCTCTGTACTGCTCATCAACATCCATGTCCGAGAACTTAATTGCATCGTATTTGGGAATATCAATCTGAATCTAACCCCCGCTGCGGAATTTCAGGTTTTCGCCTTCTGGTAACTTAACCACAAACTCTTTGATGAATGTTGCAACGTTGCGGTTTGATACGACTTCGCACTCCCACTTCTTAACACCCATCACCGACTCGGGTACTTTAATCTTCATATCTTCCTTAACTTTCACTTGGCAACCTAGACGCCAATGGTCTTTTCTCTGTTTGTAAGAGAAGAAACCGACCTCTGTGGGCAGAATGTCGCCACCGCCCTCCATCACCTGCACCTTGCACATACCGCAGGCTCCTTGACCACCGCAGGCCGATGGCAGATAGATTTCGTTGGCCGCCAAAGTTTGGAGCAGTGTACTGCCCGACTCTGCCGAGAGTACTTTGTCGCCATTGTTGATGTCCACTTTAACCTCTCCGGAACTTGTCAGTTTTGCTTTTGCAAAGAGAAGTACTGCAATCAAAAGCAGTGTCACCACAAGAAAAGCGACTATTGCAACTATAATAGTAGTTTCCATTTATTCTTTTCTCCTTTCTTTAAATTACAACTGAATACCTGAGAATATCATGAATGCCATTCCCAGCAAACCCGTTACGATGAATGCAATGCCGGGGCCTTTCAAGGCATTCGGGACATTCGAATAGGTCAATCTCTCTCTGATGGCTGCCATGATGACGATGGCCAACCACCAACCGATACCCGAACCGAGACCATATACCGCCGCCTGACCAACATCGGGGAAATTGCGTTGCTGCATAAACAACGAGCCTCCCATGATTGCGCAGTTCACTGCTATCAGCGGCAGGAAGATACCGAGTTGGTTGTACAATGAAGGGCTGAACTTCTCGACAACCATCTCCACCAACTGCACAAATGACGCGATAACGGCAATGAACAGAATGTAACTCAAAAAGCTCAAATTCACATCGGCAAACGCAGGGCTAATCCACTGCAAAGCGCCATCTTTCAGTATATACTCGTTAATAAGGTAGTTCAGAGGAACCGTGGTAAGCATAACGAAAATTACGGCCAGACCAAGACCCATGGCGGTTTTCACATTCTTCGATACGGCAATGTAGGAACACATGCCGAAGAAGAACGAGAACACCATGTTGTCAATAAAGACAGACTTAATGAATAAGTTTAATGTTTCCATATTCTATCCTCCTCCTATTTTTCTTGTAAATCCTTGTTCTTGCTGCGCTGTATCCAGATGATGACACCAACTATGATAAGTGCCATGGGCGGGAACAACATCAGACCATTGTTCACATAGCCGAGCTCATACAACGTATCGATACCGGGAATCGGTTTACCCCAGAACGTACCCGAACCGAATACCTCTCTTACGATACCTATTACTACCAGCACAACGCCATAGCCCAAACCGTTGCCGATTCCGTCCAACAAAGACGGCCACGGTTTGTTAGACAATGCAAATGCCTCTATGCGTCCCATCAGAATACAGTTGGTTATAATCAATCCCACATAGACCGACAGTTCTTTGCTCACATCATATACGAATGCTTTGAGGAACTGGTCCACCAAAATCACCATAGCCGCAATAACCACCAGCTGAACGATGATACGGATGCGGTCGGGAATGGTCTTTCTCAGTGCAGAGAGAATAACGTTTGATATTGCACATACAGCAGTTACCGACAATGCCATTACAAAAGCCGGTTTTACCTGTACCGTTACAGCCAGAGCGGAACATATACCCAATATCTGCACAAGAACCGTTTTGTTCTTGTTGAACGTTTTGGGAAACGACTGCATATTTTTTGCCGAGAACAACGGCTCTTTTCCTTCCTTACTCATTACTCAGCTTGTTTTTCAGGTTCAACATCAGTGTTTTCGCTTGCCGACGTAGCCGACTTTTTCTCAAAGAAAGGAACATAATAGCTCAAACAATCTTTAAGCATGTTCTCCAAACCGACACAGGTCTTTGTACCACCCGAAATGGCATCCACTCCGGGGTTGTCAGCCTCTGCGGCACCGCCGTTAACGACGGAGATAGATACTAATTCGCCATTGTTGAATATTTCCTCATCAATGAATGGCAACTGAAATTTCTCGGTTGCAATCTCGGCACCCAGACCCGGGGTCTCTCCTGCATGGTCGAATACGACACCCTTTACGGTATTCAAATCGTTTTGGAGTGCAATGTAGCCCCAAATATCTCCCCAAAGACCTTTTCCGGTAAGAGGAATTACAACTTCGCCATTCTCTTTGTTTTCGAAAACGGGATAGTTGCCGCTTGCGAATGTGGCGGGAAGATTGAAGAGCATGTCCAAAGCATTCTCGGGAGTGACGCTTTCAATCACCTCGCCTTCTGCATTTACTGCATAGGCATTGATAAGGTTGTCGTAGCTGCCAATGGCCTCGCCAAGCGAGGTGGTTATTGCATTTTTCTTCTCGTTCATAATGTTGGCATTCTGTCTGTCTTGCAATTTCAGCGACGTCAGCGCCAATATTACAGCCACCAAAACAACCATCACAACCGAGTAGAATACTATATAGACACTCGAATCTTTTCCGCCGAGGAAACCCTTCTTTTTCGGGCTGTTGTCTTCCATCGGTACGAATTTTTCTGCGGGAACGCCGCACACAGGGCATTTTGCGGGAGGAGTATCTCCTTCATGTATATATCCGCAAACCGAACATTTATACTTTTTCATACTATTTTCTCCTCCTTTATTTTACAGTTACAAGACGTTTTTTTCTGCGTTTGATGTTTGCCTCCACAACCATGTGGTCAATAATCGGGGCACATGCGTTCATGAAGAAGATGGCAAGCATCATTCCCTCGGGATAACCCGGGTTCACAACGCGAATCAATACAGCCAAGATACCAATCAGGAAACCAACAATCCATTTTCCTGTGTTGGTCTGAGCTGCTGTCACAGGGTCGGTTGCCATAAATACCGCACCGAATGCGAATCCGCCCAGCAGCAGATGCTGCCATGCGGGCAGGGTCATGTAAATCTGAGCTGCCGTTTCGGGATTAGCGGGTGCCAATACATTGAAGAGCAGGCCCATGAACAAACCTCCTGCAAACACACTCGCCATAATTCTCCAACTTGCAACTCCTGTCCACAGCAAAATGATGGCGCCCAATAAAATGCAGAGCGTGGAGGTCTCACCGATACAACCCGGGATGGTACCGATGAATGCGTCAAGCATCGAAACATCGGTCATACCCGTATCGCTTAACTGTGTAAGCGGAGTGGCACCGGTGTGAGCATTAACAACATTGTCGCTGTACCATACTGCATCACCAGAGATGAATGCCGTATAGGAGAAAAAGATGAACATACGGGCCGTCAATGCGGGATTGAAGATGTTCATGCCGGAACCGCCGAATACCTCCTTGCAGAAAATAACGGCGAAAGCCGTTGCAAGAGCAACCATCCAGAGAGGAGTTCCAACGGGAACAATCATCGGAATCAGCATACCGCTCACGAGAAATCCTTCATTAACCTCCTCGTGTTTTATTTGAGCCGAGGCAAACTCAATACCCAAACCCACGATGTAGCTTGTGAGAATCAGCGGCAGGGTCTGCAAGAAACCGTGCCACCAGTTGGCAAGTATCGAATAATCGGCACCGCCTACTCTCTGATAGCCCAAGTTCCACATACCGAACAGCAATGCGGGCATCAAGGCGATGACCATTATAATCATCACTCTCTTTATATCATTGCAATCCTTGATGTGAGTACCTCTCTTCGTTACGGTATTCGGAACGAAGAAGAACGTCTCAAATGCATCGAAGGTCGAATGAAGCCAAGGAAACTTTCCTCCTTCCGAGAAGGTCGGTTTCAAATCGTTCAATAGTTTTCTTATCACGTTCATCTTAGTTCAATTCTTTTATCATTAAGTTAATACCGTTCTGTATGATGCTCTGAATCTCGGTCTTTGACGGGTCTACAAATTCGCACAAAGCCAAATCTTCGGGCAGCACTTCGTAGATTCCCAGATTCTCCATCTTGTCAATGTCCTCGGCCAAAGCAGCCTTAATCAGATACATGGGATAGATATCCATGGGCAGATAATCCTCATAAAGACCCGTTACAATCATGGCTCTGCGACCTCCATTGAGATTGGTGTCGATGTCATATTTTTTGTTGGGGCACAGTTTGTTGAGTATCCATGAGAAATATGAGTGAGATACAGAAAATTTGTTCAGACGCGGCATAATCCAGCCGAACATTTCATATTTGTCGCCTTCGGGTATTACGCTAATCTGTTTGGTGTAAAGTCCGACGCTGCTGTTCAGTTCGGCCATCTTACCGGTGAGTACGTTGCCATTAATTATACGGCATGCCTCTTCGCCTTTTTTCAGTCGGCCCAGCCCCAATTTGTTCTGCTCCTCATTTCCGAGTATGTCGGAGAATTTTGTGCCGCTCAGCACATTCACGTAGCAGGGAGCATTCACTTTCGTTCCGGCAACGGCAATTGTCTTGTGCATGTCGATATGTCCTGTGTTGAACAGACGACCAATCAAGACAACGTTCTGTATATCCACCGTCCAAACCACTTCTCCTTTATTGATGGGGTCTACGTGATGAATCTGTATGCCGACATTGCCTGCCGGATGGGGACCTTTGAACAAATGTTTCTCGGCACCGTTAATCTTACCCAACAGAGCATCCTCCCCTTCTCTCAAACCGAGATGAACTTTACCGTCGGTAAGTTTGGTCAATACCTCGATACCTTTCTGCACATTGGCAATCTCGTCTTTGAGTACGAAATTCATATCCGGTGCCAGAGGCGACGAATCGAATCCTGAGATAAACACAGACTTCGGCGTGTCACTCGGCTTGGCTATGATACCGTAAGGACGTTGAATGATTGTAGGCCACAGGCCGCTTTGGAGCAGGGTGCTCACAACCTCGGAGCGATTCATAGAAGCGAGATTCACAGAGAACTCCTTGTAAATCTGTTTCTGGTCGGCTTCAACCTCGATTGAAAGGATTTTGCGCTTTTCGCCTCTGTTTATGGCAGATACACGTCCGCTGACCGGTGAGGAGAACAGCACCTCGGGCATGTATTTGTCGAAGAACAATGGCGAACCGGCTTCTACGACATCATCGACTTTCACCAGCAACTTTGGAACCACATTGTCAAATTCCAACGGGGAGATGGAGTAAACGGTCGGAGTATCAATGCTCACGACCTTTTTCTCCGCCTCGCCGGCGAGTCTGATGTCAAGACCTTTTTTCAGTTTAATGACATTCGACATAGTTGTTAAATAGTAATTTTTGTGATATTTATTTAAAATAAGTAATTTTCAATTCTGCAAAGATACACTATATTTTCAAAGTAAATCAAAAGAATGTTATTTTTTTCACAGCCTACAAAATAAAATTCTTTTTCCGCTCATTTTTCTTACATTTGTAATCTCTGGTCGCCACTATTGGTGATTATGCAGTGTGGCGATAGTGTAATCGGAGCAATTTAATATGATGATATGAAACGGGAGTGGCAGGAACGGACGTGTCTTTTGTTGGGAGATGAAAAGTGCGAAATCTTACATCGGGCTCATGTGCTTATCGTGGGTATGGGTGGAGTTGGCGGCTATGTCGCCGAAATGTTGTGTCGTGCGGGTATCGGGCATCTCACCGTTGCCGATGCCGACATCTTTTCTGTCACCAACATCAATCGTCAGCTCGGTGCTTTGCACTCCACCGTCGGCAGGATTAAGAATGAAGTGTTTGAGGAACGGTTGAAAGATATCAATCCCGATTTGGAACTCACCTGTGTGAATAGCTATATTCGTGACGATTTGACATGGGAACTGCTTGATTCTGCCCGTTTCGATTATGTGGTTGATTGCATCGACACCCTATCCCCCAAAGCAAACCTGATTAAAGGGGCATTGGAGCGCGGCATGAAGATTGTCAGTTCTATGGGCTCGGGCGCAAAAACCGCACCTGAGCAGGTGGAGATAAAAGACATATCCAAGACTCACCATTGTCCTCTTGCCCACATGTTGCGTAAGCGACTCCATAAGATGGGTATTCGCAGTGGTTTCTATGCAGTCTTTTCTCCCGAGCCGGTGCGCGAGGGGGCCATGATGTTGTGTGAGGAGCAGAATAAAAAGTCGAACGTTGGTACTATCTCTTACATTCCGGCTGTCTTCGGATGTTATTGTGCCTCGGTTGTGATAAGGGATTTGCTGGGAGAGATGTCGCAATAAGGTGTGTAAAACGGTCTTTAAATAAGCCGATTATATGTTCTTACATGGGAGATTTATGGCAAAAGGGAGCAACCGAAATTGCTCCCGAATCGTTAATGTTTCTCTTTTAGTACCTCGCCAGCGAAAGCGAAGAAACACAGAATACCGAAAATAATGCTGAACATAGGCTATGAATTTAAGTATTTAAGACAACATCTAACAATAATCACTAATACTCTCCAAGATATAAAGGTAAGTGTCGTAAAAAATAGAGCAAGTATAAATATCCAAAAGGAAAATTCGTATGTATCAAATATAAGATATGAACTTCCCCAATCTACGATTGCAAATAGAAATGAACAAATAATACCAATAATAAGTTCCAAATAGGACATCGTGTTTAACGCAGATTCGACCCATTCGTTTTTCTGTGCGAACTCTTTATGTCCCATATTGATATAGACTTGCTCCGAATTCACCTGTTTTTGTTCACACGCATCGCAGTATTCGCTATCTTGGTCGAATACTACGCAACCACACTTTTTACACAAAATCTCACTCATAATTTAAAAATTTTAGTTAAACATATAATTGTGCTTATTGCACTCGTTGCCGTAGGAAGGCAACCGTTTAACACAAAAAGAGAAGCGTGGGTATAGCTTACTGATAAGAAGGTACGACCAAGCACCCATACGAACATAAGCACAACCCACGCCATAGAGCGTGAGCATTTAGCGTGCCTATTGTGTGTTCGTAGTAATAATTTGGTCGTTTTACTTATCAACAACAATAGCCTAAATGCCATCAAAACAAACTTGCGTATTCCGCAGTTCCGATGACAAAGGTAAGAAAAAGTTTGGAGAATAGAAGGATATAAGATATTTTTGTGTTAGTAATATATTCAATAGTTATTGTGTGAGGAGCAATGGACAAAGGCTCATGCAGGCAAAGTTGTTATTGCTTACCTTCAAAATAGTTGGAATTTATACATAAAATTGCGTTGCGCTCTTGTGTCCGCGTGATGATTGAACAAAAATCCGCCTCGTTTAACGGGGTTAAGGCATTGTCTAATATAACTTTATGACCATGAAACCTAATATCGTATTTTTGGATTCTTTTTCATTGGGAGATAATGATTTGACTCCTATAAAAGAGTTGGGAAATTATAGCTCTTATGAGAATACGTTGCCCGAGCAGGTATTGGAACGCAGTCGAGAGGCCGATATAATAATCACCAACAAGGTCCGATTCGGAGAGGAACAGTTTCGTCAGTTGCCGCGATTGAAGCAGATATGCGTGGCGGCCACCGGAATGAACATCATCGACCTCAATGCCGCGGCCGACTACGGTGTGGTGGTTAATAATGTGGTGGGATACTCCACTCATGCTGTAACCGAAACAACAATCGGAGGGGCCATAACCATGCTGAGGAATGCCGTATTTTTCGACCAATTCATTAAGAATGGTGATTATACGCGCAGTGGCCGATGGGTGAGTTATCTGCGCCCTACCCGTCAGTTGCACGGTCTTAATTGGGGCGTTGTGGGGCTTGGCAATATAGGTCGAAATGTAGCCCGCATTGTTCGTGAGTTCGGCTGTGAGGTGGCGTACGCATCCACTTCGGGTGTAGTGCGAGAGGAGGATTACAGACTAATGGATTTGAACGAACTGCTTGCGTGGAGCGATATAGTATCCGTACATTGTCCGTTGAATGAGCATACGGTTAATCTCATTGCCACCGCGCAACTTGCTCTCATGAAACCGTCGGCCATATTGATAAATGTTGCACGAGGTGGTGTGGTGAATGAACAGGCTCTTTGTGATGCACTGAATGATAATCGTTTGGCGGGAGCCGTGTTCGACGTGTTTACCACCGAACCTATGGCGGCTGATAATCCGTTGTTGCATGTTGAAGACCCCTATAAATTGTTGTTGTCCCCTCATACGGCGTGGGCTGCGAAAGCATCGATAGATGTGTTGATTCGAGGTGTGGCCGACAATATCAGAAGATTCTTGCAGAGTCAGGCCGACGATAGCCTCGGTAATACAAGAAGGGCCTGAGGATTTTGTGGGAACTTTGTAGACAATTATAAATCAGCCCGATTGATTATCATATCAATCGGGCTGATTTTTTACATTTAAGAAAGAGTGTTTTCTGTTTGATTTCAAGGTGTTGGCGGTTAAGAGACATCGCTGTCGCTCTCACAAATATTGTTCTATTCTGAATCCACGCAACAACTCGTCCGTCTTCATGCGTTTACGACTCGAAAGTTGCAAATCCAAAATGTTTATATATCCGTCGCGACAAGCTATTTTTATGTATTTCTTACCGTCCGACACAATCCTGCCGCAATCATCTCTTTCGGTCGAAGGCTCAAACGCGGCCTCAAATATCTTGAATGTGGTTTCTCCTATCTCAGACCATGCAGTCGGATAGGGTGAAAGTCCTCTTATGAAATTTATGATTTCTTCACCATTGTGGTTGAAATCAACCTTGCACTCCTCCTTGAAAATCTTCGGGGCGTTGTGTAACTCTTCCGATGTAATTTGCTCCTGCGGTATTGGGGTGATGTCGCCTTCCGCTATGCGTTCCACCGTTTCGACAACCAGATGTTTGCCCACCTCCATCAACTTGTCGTGTAGGGTTCCGGCATTGTCGCAAGATTCGATAACGACCTCTTTCCGACCGATTATTGCACCTTCGTCAATCTTGTGGTTAAGGAAAAATGTGGTCACTCCCGTAACGGTTTCACCGTTCATGATGGCTCGGTTTATGGGGGCGGCTCCACGATACTGTGGCAACAACGATGCGTGAAGGTTGAATGTGCCTAATCGCGGCATGCCCCACACGACTTCCGGCAACATTCTGAATGCCACAACAATAAATAAATCGGCATCAAAAGATGCGAGCTCCGTTGTGAAGTCTTCGCTTTTGAGTTTTTCTGGTTGCAACACCGGAATCCCCTGCTCCTTTGCATATTTTTTCACGGCGCTTTCGTGCACCTTCAATCCTCTTCCTGCCGGTTTGTCGGGCATGGTTACTGCTGCCACAACATTAAACCCCTCTTCGCAAAGTTGTTTCAACGACGCCTCGGCAAATTCGGGGGTCCCCATGAAAACTATCTTTAAATCTTTTCCCTTCATCTACTTGGAGTGTTTCTTGAACTTGGAGAGCATATACCCTTTTATTTTGTGATACTTACCTATGTACCAATCTGTATCAAGCAGGCCTGAGTCGTTGGTCGCTTTGTAGGTCAGATAAATCGCTATCGGGAATAAAATAAACGATGATACCCACATGCCCGAGAAGGCGTTCCATGTTCCCTCTTTGGCCATCTTCTCTCCCATCATGCTGATGATGTAATAGAATACGAAGAACAACACCGATATAACAATGGGCATACCCATTCCTCCGCGACGAATGATTGCACCAAGCGGGGCGCCTATCAAGAAGAAAATCATCACAGAAAAAGGTAATGCTATCTTTCTGTGCCACTCTACTTGTGACCTGTATAACTGATTCAATCCCTCTTTTGCCGTATCTTCGTTGAAGGTCAGTGCCGTCATGGATTCATTTGCATTTTGTTCGGTCTCGATATACAGACTGTGCATTTCGTCCATGTCGAGCAACTTTATGGAGTCGGCAATCAAGGCCGGTTTTTTGTAGGAATAATCGGTCTCCACAGAGTCCAATATGCCGAGAATGTTCTTATCGTGTTGCAACAGATATTGATGCAGAAAACGATTGTAAGAAAGCAGAGCTTCATTGTTCACTCGTCGGTTGAGTGAGTCGATGTCTTTTTCCAACTCCACAATGGTCTTGGTCTGGCTGTTGCTGAATACATTGGTGTTGGTATGCTCAAAGTTGTAGCCCGACATCTGTATCGCTCCGTCCTGACGTTTGAACTTATGGTGGCGCAAAGAGTTGTTGGTTGCCCACTGATAGTTGCGCGTGGTTTCGTAGGTCTCACCGTTGTGCAGGGTGACCAACAGAAAATTTTTATCTTCCGACAGACGAATGAATCCTCTCTCGGCTATGGTGGTTTTCATGTTGCCCGAACCGCTGCCCATGTCGTATATCAACACATCAAACAACTCTCCCGTTTCCGGGTCTTGGTGATCGACACGTATGCTCATGTTGTCGAGACCGTTGAAGAATATTCCGTCTTTGAATTCCAATACCTGTTTCTGTTGCCTTATGTCGTAAAGAATCGACTGCATCTTACGATTGGAATATGGCACCAGATTGTTGGCGGCAAAGAAACTGGCTATCGACACGAAGAACACGACGATGACAAGCGGTTGGAGAATCTTCATCAGCGACATGCCTGCCGACTTCATGGCCAACAACTCATAATTTTCTCCGAGGTTGCCCATGGCCATGATACCGGCCAAGAGGGTCGCCAGAGGGATTCCCATTGGTAGCATGAACGACGAACCATAGAAAAGCAACTCCATGATTACGCCGAAATCCAATCCCTTGCCCACCAACTCGTCGATGTAACGCCATACGAAATTCATCATCAGCACGAACATGACGATGAAAAACGTGATGAACATCGGGCCCAAATAGGCTTTAAGTATGAGTTTATGGATTTTTTTCACTCTTTCACCTCCGTTTCTGATTCTGTCTTGGTCTTAAAACACAAAGGTAACAGTTTTACCGCAATTAGAAAAATAGCCAGCAGAAATATTGTCGCTGCACCGGCCGGAATATCCAGCAGCCAACTCAGATACAATCCGCAGAGATTTCCGGCTATGGCAACCGCCGATGCCCATATCATTATTTTGTCGAATGATTTCACCAATGTGTTTACTATCACCGTTGGAATCGTAAGCAGCGAAATAAGCAACACGATACCTACTGCACGAATGCAGAGGACTATGGCCAGAGCCGTCAGCATAGCCATGAAATATGAGATGGCTTCCACGTTCATCCCCTGACTTTTGGAAAACTCGCGGTCGAATGCCACATACATTATGGGGCGTCCTATGCGCAGAAATATTCCTATCAAAGCAATTGCAAACACAGCCAGCAAAATGACATTGCCCCGAGTTACTGTGAGTATGTTGCCGAACAGATAGTTCATCATGTTTGGTGCATACCCCGGTGTCATATATATGAAGATGATGCCTATCGCCATCCCAACACTCCAAACGATTCCTATCGCGGAATCCTCTCTTATCTTTCCTCTGTTTCCGGCAAATTCTGTACCCACCGCCGATAGCAATGCAAACAAAGTTGCGCCGAGCAGAGGATTGATGCCGAAGTAATAAGCCATGCCAATCCCTCCGAATGAGGCGTGGGTTATGCCTCCGCTTAGAAAAACAGTGCGTTTGGAAACTATGTAGGTGCCGATGATGCCGCACACGATACCGGTTAATATCGCTGCCCAGATGGCATTGCGCATGAATTCGTATTCGAATATATTGTTCAGGAAATTCATCGACTATTTTTATATAAAAACACGCGCAAAAATAGTTAAACTTTGCGGAAAAATACCTACTTTCGTACTCAAAACCGCATGTAGTTATGCAAACAAACAGAAAAATCGGCTTCTATACATTGGGTTGCAAACTCAATTTCTCGGAGAGTTCCACTCTTGCCCGTCGTTTTCGTGAAGGGGGATATGAAGTTTTGGAGGGCTGGAAAGGGGCTGATATATGTGTGATAAATAGTTGCTCGGTCACAGAGCATGCCGATAAGAAGTGCCGCAACATTGTGCGTCGTATACATAGGGAGAATCCTGCGGCGTTGATTGTTGTCACAGGATGTTATGCCCAACTGAAACCGGCGGAGATTGCCTCCATAGAGGGGGTGGATTTGGTGCTGTCAAATAACGACAAGGGGGATTTGTATGAGCGCGCCATTGAGAAGTCGGAGGCCAAGCGGT
>JAZODY010000287.1:0-3290 GCA_045597245.1 Tidjanibacter sp. | reverse complement strand
GCCATTCCCACAATAAGCAGCACGAATCCGAAACAGAGCACCTGACGGGCCGATAGAATACCGTTTATTATGGTGAGATTGGTTTGGCCGATGTTGTCGGTGGAGTCCACTCCGTTTTTATAGTCGAAATAGTCGCTTATGAGATTTCCTGCGCAATGGAAGATTGCGGCTCCTGCGAGAGCGGCGATTCCGCTCCACCAGTCGGGAGAGGGAAATAGTTCCTGATGGAAAAACACGTATGCCAGAGCAATAAAGGCCGGCATTAGAGATGCGGGTAAAGACCACGGTCGTGTGGCGAGCAGCCATTTTTTCATAGTAAGAGATTGTTTCTTTGTTTAATATTGTTGCAAAAATAACAATTCGGACCGAAGAAAGAAACAAAACCGGTCGTCAAAGAGTGTTTTTTTGTTCTCCGAGGCCTTGAATGGCATGAGGTTTGCAATGATTCGGGGTGTTTGCAGGAGAGGAACGGACCTTCGAAAGAGAAGAGTTTTCGAGAGATTTTTGGAAATTCCGAAAAATGTTCTTATCTTGCGGACGAAAACAATAAAGAAACCTCTAAAAACTTTTATGCCTATCGGGAAAAATCTACTCTAAACCATTCAGAGGACAAGAGTATGAAAAAGACAATGACATTGAGCGACCAACTGTTGCTTAATTCTTATCTTTCGGGCGACAAAAGTGCTATATCCAAATTAATTGAGAAACACAGTAAGCGGATTCTCGACTATATCGTCATGATGGTCAAGGACCGTGATGTGGCCGATGATATTTTTCAAGAAACCTTTATCAAAGTGGTGCGCGTCATCGACGAGGGGCGTTACGTGGATAACGGCAAGTTCGTGTCGTGGGTTTTGCGTATAGCGCACAATCAGGTCATAGACCATTTCCGGCAGGCCAAGCAGAACGGGAATGTGTCGGAGAGCGATGCCGGATATGATTTGCTTAACAGTCGCAATTTTGCCGAAACAAATGTGGAGGACAAACTTGTGGCCGAGCAGATTGCCGCCGATTTGAGAAAACTCATCGACTGCCTGCCCGACGAGCAGCGCGATGTGGTGAAAATGAGATACTTTTCCAATATGAGTTTCAAGGAAATCGCCGATACCACCGGTGTGAGTATCAATACCGCTCTCGGCAGAATGAGGTACGCGTTGATAAATTTGAGAAAAATTATCAGAGAAAAACAATTGATTTTGTGCTGACAATACAATAAAGCGGCTTTTGCGGCGTTTATTGATTGAGATATAGAATTAGTTGCGTCGTGGAAGATAACATAACTGATAGGATAGGGTTGGTGGACGAATGCGGGTCCGACTATGAATTGCTCATGGAGCAGGTGGTGTGCGGAGATGGCGAGTTGTTGTTTCTGGACACTTGGTTGGGCGAAACATTCGGCAACAGGGGTTGATTGACGACGGGGCATCCGACTTTCGGATGTCCCGTTTGTTTTTTGCGGAGAGCGTCCGAGGCGGAAAGGCAATTTGTCATGACGGAAAGGAGTCATGCGGAAGGCGAACGAGAAAAGATGCAATGTTAGTAAATGGTTAAAAGCGGTAGGGCGCTTTGGTTTTTTATGGAATTTTGAGTATCTTGCAAAGAAATAAATCTACGTAAACCACTAAAAAATTAAAAAAAGAGAATTATGAAGAAACTTGTTTTGGCATTGGCTTGCGTCGTCATGGCGCTTGGTGCAAGTGCACAGGATTACAAATGGGGTGTCGGAGTTCGCGGCGGCGGTATGGCTTCCGGTCTGACCATCAAAAAGAACCTCGGTGACGGTCACGCATGGGACGTCGCCATTTCGGGATATTATGACGGCGGTGTTTACGGCTCGATGGTTTATGAATGGGTGAGCGATTTGGGCAGCGGATTCGACTTCTTCTACGGTGCGGGCGGTCACAGCGGTGTTGGCGACGGCACCAATAACTTTGCTTTGGGTGTTGATGGTATCGTGGGTGTGGAGTATAAGATTCCTGTTGCGCCCATCGCATTCTCGCTCGACTATCGTCCTACGCTGAATATCATCTCCAATCCCTATTTTGCCGGATATGATTTCGGCTTCGGAGTGAAGTTCGTGTTCTGAGCCGACCTCTGTCAGTTCCTGCAAGAGGTATCCGGCCCCATGACGGAGCAGGAGAGGTATAGGAGTTAAACCAAAAAATCACAATCGAAGAGATTCGATTGTGATTTTTTGGTTTCTCGCCACCGAGACATCAGATGCCCGCCACCTCGGCAATCTCGGCCATTATCTTTTTGGCGAGTGTCTCGGCCGAAGCCTCGTCTTTTGCCTCGCTGTAAATCCTTATGATGGGTTCGGTGTTCGACTTGCGCAAATGTACCCACTCGGTGGGGAAGTCTATCTTGACTCCGTCGATGTCGGTCACGCGACAATCGGCATAACGCTCCTTCATGGCAGACAGAACGGCATCCACGTCAATGTCGGGGGTCAGCTCTATCTTGTTCTTTGATATGAAATAGTCGGGATAGGAGGCTCTCAGTTGGCTCATCGTCATCTCCTTGCGGGCCATATGTGACAGAAACAGAGCCGTTCCAACCAATGCGTCGCGACCGTAGTGCAGGGCGGGATATATCACACCTCCGTTGCCTTCGCCGCCGATGATGGCGCCGGTCTCTTTCATCTTGGCCACCACGTTCACCTCTCCCACCGCAGCTGCCGAATACTCTCCGCCATGACTCAGGGTGACATCGCGCAGGGCTCGCGACGAACTCAGGTTCGATACGGTGTTGCCCGCTTTTGTCGATAATATATAGTCTGCCACTGCCACCAGTGTGTACTCCTCGCCGAACATCTCTCCCGTTTCACACACCAATGCCAGACGGTCTACATCGGGGTCTACCACTATACCCATGTCGGCACCGTTCTTCACCACCGCATCACGTATCTCGGTCAGGTTCTCGGGTATCGGCTCGGGGTTGTGGGCGAAGTCGCCGGTAGGCTCGCAGTTGAGACGCACGACCTCCACACCCATCTCTTCAAGCAGTGCCGGAATCACCGTTCCGCCCACAGAATTGACTGCATCCACCACCGCTTTGTAACCTTTGGCTCTCACTGCTTCCACGTCTACCTCAGGCAACGACAACACCATATTTATATGTTCTCTGTCGAACGAACTGCGCTCCGTGACGCGACCTATGTTGCCAATTTCGGGATAGTTCGTCTGTCCCTCCTCGGCCAAAGCAAGCACCTGTTTGCCGGCGCGGTCGTCAAGAAATTCTCCTTGTGCATTGAGCAGTTTCAAGGCGTTCCACTGACGGGGATTGTGGCT
>JAZODY010000286.1:0-5967 GCA_045597245.1 Tidjanibacter sp. | reverse complement strand
CTCCAAGTCGTCGGCGTAGAGATAGAGCAATTTGCCGCTGGCGGTGTACTTCTGGGCCAAGAGTATGGAGCAGCTCAAAATGCAGAGCAGCAGGGTGATGATTCTTTTCATGGTGTCGGTCTGTTTTAAGTTTGAGAGAGGTGTGCGGACCGAATGTGTTACGTTTCGGACCTTTTGCCTCATACGGTTATCTGCTGCAAAAGTAATATTTTTGTCTTAAATCTCAGTGTCAGGGTGGCCGGATTTTGCCTCCCGTGTCGAATCTGCCCTGCAACGGGGCGACTATGTGGCGAAAAATATCTATATTTGCATGGGCGACAAACCGAAACGGCAATGACCCGCCCGACAATCAAATAAATACAGAGACAGATGTACGAATTCATTAACGGACAGATTGCAGAACTCACCCCCACAACGGTGGTCGTCGAGGCCGCAGGGGTGGGCTATCTGATGAACATATCGTTGCAAACCTATGCCGAGCTGGAACATCGTTCCGAGGCTAAGGTCTTCACCCATTTCATCGTGAGGGAGGATGCCCAGATTCTCTACGGCTTTGCCGACCGACGCGAACGGGAGTTGTTCCGATTGCTGATAAGTGTGTCGGGTGTGGGCGGCAATACGGCGCGCATGATACTCTCCACCTACTCGACCGACGAGTTGGGCAATATCATCAGGAGCGAGAACGCCACCCTGCTCAAAAACGTGAAGGGGCTCGGATTGAAGACGGCCCAGAAGATTATTGTGGAGTTGCGCGACAAGATGCTCGGAGTGGGGTCGCTGCCCAAATCGATGACGGGAGCGACCATAGGGTCGGAGGTCTTCGACGAGGCCATGTCGGCCATGACTATGCTGGGATTCGGCAAGGCGGCGGCCGAGAAGGCTGTGAAGGCCGTGATGAAGGAGACACCCACCGCACCGGTGGAGGAGGTTATCCGCATGGCCCTCAAAAGGCTCTGAACCGAGTGGCACGAAAGAATCATAGTGACGGCCCGTTCTTCCGAACGGGCCGTCACTATGATATTAAAATAAACACGAATATTGGGAAATATGGAAAAAATTACTAATTTCGCAGTAATTTCGGCTTTGTGTGACCATCCGCAGAGATGGATGTTGCGATGGCGAAAGCGAAAACAACTTGAAATACGAATTATTAAAAACGGTTAAACAATTACTAATCAAATTAAATCTTAAAGTACGATGAAAAAATTTATTTCAGTGGTGGCAATGTCGCTCGCAATGGTGGCCACATTGTCGGTTTCGGCTCAGCGCGTGGGCGGCCGCTCGATTGACGGCAAGGGTAGCAGCGACCTTCATGCGGTGCAGTCGTCTTACACGATGCCTTATGGCGACATTACCGAGGAGGGCATCAAGGCCGAGTTGGACAGAGTTTTGACCTTCTTGGAGAAGAACAGCGCGGTGGGTTATGTGGATGCCGAGGGCAACCCCACGACCGACTATTCCGACATTTCGAAGATTTCGGAGGCGAGAGCCCTGTTCGGCATGTCGAGCTATGAGTGGGGTGTTACCTACTCGGGCTTGTTGAGCATTGCCAAAATCACCGGCGACGACCGCTATGCCAAGTATGTTCGCGACCGTTTCGAGGCCATCGGCGACGCCTTCCCCGCTGCCAAGAAGTATGCAGACAAGAGCCGCGAAGAGAGAACCAAAGCTCAGCAGAGCGGCAATGCCATTCCGATGCGTTTCGGTGGCAGAGGTATTCTGCGCGGTCTTACCAGCCCGGGTGCGTTGGACGATTGCGGTGCCATGACGGCTGCCATGATTAAGGCCACAATGGTCTATCCCGAGTATAAGAAGTTGCTCAAACCCGTTATCGAGAACGGTGTCGATTGGGTTATGAACGGTGAGCACAGATTGGCCGACGGTACGCTGGCCCGCAACAGACCCGACAAAAACTCGGTTTGGTTGGATGATATGTATATGGGTATCCCTGCTCTGGCTTACTACGGTGTATATGCCGACGACAACAAATATTCGCGTGAGGCAGCCCGCCAAATCATGCTCTTCAAGGAGAAGATGTGGGTTCCCGAGACTCAGCTCTTCCGCCACGGCTGGATTGAGGCTATGGGTTATCACCCTGCATTCTATTGGGGCCGCGCCAACGGTTGGGCTATCCTGACCATGTGCGACGTTCTCGACGTACTGCCCGAGAACGACCCCGACAGAGATGCCATCATCGAACTGTTGCAGCAGCACATTTACAGTCTGGCCAAATTGCAGTCGGGCGACGGTTTCTGGCACCAGTTGCTGGATAAGAACGACTCCTACTTGGAGACCAGCGCAACTGCCATCTATGCATATTGCATCGCTCACGCCATCAACGAGGGTTGGATTGACGGCATGGCCTTCGGTCCCATTGCCCAGTTGGCATGGGAGGCTGTTACCACCCAGATTAACGAAGAGGGTGCCGTTGAAGGTGTGTGTGTAGGAACGGGTATGGCATTCGACCCCGCTTTCTACTACTTCCGCAACACCAGCGTTAGTGCACGTCACGGCTACGGTCCCGTTCTGTTGGCAGGCGGCGAGATGATTCGCCTTATCAAGAACATGTATCCCCGCATGAACGATAGCGCCGTTCTCTATTACAAGCAGGACCCGGGTGTGTCGGGCGGTATCTTCTCGGTTAAATAATCTTTTTTGAAGATAGAACGATACGGACAAAAAGCGGAACCCGCAACCGGGTTCCTCTTTTTTTGTTTATGGCCGAGCGCCGAGATGGCTCCGGTTTTTTTGGGGCGGCTTGGCTTCGAGCGACACGTACTTTTAATATCACGAATCTTCCTCACTGCTGCCTATTAATTAACAAACCACGCTCTGCGTGCGCTATGCGTGCGGGTTGATTTGGGCGGCATGGTCTTTTACTTTTATCTCTTTGGGGGAGATTATGCGTTCGACTATGCCGTTCTCGTCTATTATGAATGTGGTGCGCAGGGTCCCCATGTAGGTACGTCCGTACATCTTCTTCTCGGCCCACACGCCGAACTGCTGCACCAACTCTTTGTCGGTGTCGGCAATCAGGTCGAAGGGCAACGAGTTTTTCTCGATGAAACGACGGTGCGAGGCCTCGCCGTCGATGCTGACCCCCACCACTTCGTAGCCCTCGGAGCGCAACTTTTCGTAGCCGTCGCGCAGGGAACAGGCCTGTGCCGTACAACCCGACGTGCTGTCTTTGGGATAGAAGTAGAGGACGAGTTTGCGTCCCTTGAAGTCGCTCAGTCGCAACTCTTTTCCGTTTTGGTCGCGTCCCAATATCTCGGGTGCGCGTTCTCCGGTCTGTATCATGTGTAATCTGTTTTGGGGTTAATGTCGGATGTAAAGATACGAATTTTGTCGCTCATCGGGAGAAGATTGAGGTGGCAGTGTTGAAAAACCGGAGAAAAAAGTGTATATTTGAAGATGGGAAAACAATAATCATCAAAAACATAATACCCTTAGAAATCATGAAGAAAACTTTGCTTACCTTGTTTGCTCTTCTCTCAGTGGCGGGTCTGTTTGCCGGACCGCGTTGGGAGAGTCAGTTGGAGAATTGGAGATTCACGCGCGACGATGTCGCTGCGGCCTCTGCTGCGGAATATGACGATGCCGCATGGCAGAGCGTGACGGTGCCTCACGATTGGGCCATATACGGTCCCTTCGACCTCGGGCACGATGTGCAGAATGTGGCCATCGAGCAGAATGGCGAAACACGTCCCACCGAAAAGACGGGACGTACGGGCGGCCTGCCCTTTATCGGTGTGGGCTGGTATCGCACCTCGTTTGAGCTGTCGCCGGAGGATGTGGGCCGACGAGTGGTGATTACGTTCGACGGTGCGATGAGTGATGCCAATGTGTGGGTCAATGGCAAGAAGGCCGGCAACTGGCCCTATGGCTACTCCACCTTCTGGTTCGATATCTCGGAGCTGGTGAAATCGGGCGAGAATGTGGTGGCTGTGAGGTTGGAGAACGAGGGACAGTCTTCGCGTTGGTACCCGGGTGCGGGAATATATCGTCCGGTGACGCTTACGGTGAGCAACCACTTCTCCATCGATAAGTGGGGTGTTACGGTCACCACTCCCGAGGTTACCGACGAGTGGGCCAAAGTGAAGGTGCGCCTTGCATTCAACGATGCCGACAAGGCAGGAGAACTCACCGTGCGCCACACCATCAAGGATGCCGCCGGAACGGTGGTGAGCCGCAGCAACATCGAGGGCATCAAACTCTACGGCAACAATCAGGATGCCGAAATCATTCTTCTCGAACCGGCTTTGTGGTCGCCCGAAAGCCCCAATCTTTATACGCTCGACACGGAGGTATATTCCGACGGCGTGCTGGCCGACAGCCACACGACACGTTTCGGCGTGCGCACCATCTCTTACACCGCCGAGCGCGGCTTCGAGCTCAACGGGGTGCAGCGTAAGTTCAAGGGAGTCTGCCTCCACCACGACCTCGGCCCGTTGGGGACGGCCGTGAATGAGGCGGCACTGCGTCGTCAGGTGAGAATCTTGAAAGATATGGGTTGCGACGCCATTCGCACCTCACACAATATGCCTTCGCCCATGCAGATGGAGATATATGACGAGATGGGAATGATGGTGATGGCCGAGTCGTTCGATGAGTGGGCACGCGGCAAGGTTAAGAACGGATACGGAAAATACTACAACGAGTGGTATGAGCGCGACCTGCGCAATCTGTTGCGCTGCCATCGCAACCATCCTTCGCTGGTGATGTGGTGCATCGGCAACGAGGTGCCCGACCAGCGTACGGAGCATGGCAACCGTCTGGCGCTGCGCATGACGCAGATTTGCCACGAAGAGGACCCCACGCGTCCCGTGACGTGCGGAATGGACCAAGTGGATGCGGTGATTGCCAATCAGTTTGCCTCCACTCTTGACATCCCGGGTTTCAACTATCGTACTCACAAATATGAGGCTGCCTATGAGGCCCTGCCGCACGGTTTCGTTCTCGGCTCCGAGACGGCATCGACGGTCTCTTCGCGCGGCGTGTATAAGTTCCCCGTCGAGGAGCGACCCGGCCAGCGTTGGGAAGATGCCCAGTGCTCCTCTTATGACCTCAATGCGTGCAGTTGGTCCAATATTCCGGAGGACGATTGGCTGTTGCAGGATGACAAGGATTGGGTGATTGGCGAGTTTGTATGGACAGGTTTCGACTATCTCGGCGAGCCCACTCCCTACGACGACCGTTTCCCCTCGCGCAGCTCCTACTTCGGAATCTGCGACCTCGCGGGTCTGCCCAAAGACCGTTTCTGGCTCTACCGCAGCCGTTGGAATACGGAGGAATCCACTCTGCATGTGTTGCCGCATTGGACTTGGCAGGGGCGTGAGGGCGAGGTTACGCCGGTGTTTGTATATACGAGTTGGCCCACCGCCGAGCCCTTCGTGAATGGCGAGAGTCAGGGCAAACGGACCAAAGACGTCTCCTCGCGCGAGAATCGCTATCGCCTGCGTTGGGACGATGTGACCTATGAGCCGGGCGAGATTCGCGTGGTGGCCTACGATGCCGAGGGCCGACAGATGGAGGAGAAGACGGTGCGTACGGCAGGCAAGGCGGTGCGTCTGGTGGTAGAGGCCGACAGAGCCGAAATCAAGGCCGACGGCAAGGATTTGAGTTTCATTACGGTGAAGGCGGTGGATAAGGAGGGCAATCTGTGTCCGATGGCCGACAACCGTGTGGAGTTCGAGGTTGAGGGAGCGGGTGTGTTCAGAGCCTCGTGCAATGGCGATGCCACCTCTATGGATGAGTTCCATGTGCCCTCGATGAAACTGTTCAGCGGTATGTTGGTGGCCATTGTGCAGAGTGGCAACGAGGCCGGCGACATAGAGTTTACGGCCAAGTCGAAGGGGCTTAAAAGTGCCACGATGACCATCGAGAGCCGATAGGACGAGGATAAAACGGAGAGTGAAATCAAGAAAAAACGAAACAGGAAATATGATAAACAGAATATTGTGGCTG
>JAZODY010000285.1:0-1663 GCA_045597245.1 Tidjanibacter sp. | reverse complement strand
CGAGCCGTCGATATGGGAACTGAATCGGCAACCCTCATCGGTGAGTTTGCGACATGAGGCCAGCGAAAAGACCTGAAATCCGCCGCTGTCGGTCAATATGGGTTTGTTCCACGAGCAGAACCTGTGCAGGCCTCCCGCCTCTTCGAGAATGCCTGTGCCGGGGCGCAGATAGAGGTGATAGGTGTTGGCCAGAATGATTTGTGCTTTGGCCTCGGCCTCCACATCACGATGGAATATTCCCTTTACGCTGGCTGCCGTTCCGACGGGCATGAATATGGGAGTCTCAATCACTCCGTGGTCGGTGGTGATGACTCCTGCCCGGGCGCGTGAATCGGCTGCCGTATGCTTCAACTCGAATTTCATATTGCGATACCTGATATAATCTCACAAAAATAACCAAATTCCTTATTTTTGACAAAAAATCGCTACATTTGCGTAATTGATTTTGTCGCTTGCCGTTTTGTGCGGCCGGCATACATTCCGTTTTTGAATCATCCGTCACCCCGCGCGCTATGGAGATAAGCAGTTACATGGTTATGACCGACAAGCAGATGATTGACCTCACGCTTGATGGGGACAATATGGCTTTCGAGGTGCTCTTCAATCGCTACAAAGACTCCATATATAAACTCTATATGCAGCGTACCGGCAACGATGACGACTCAAAGGACCTTATGCAGGAGACATTTATAAAAGTGTTTCTCAATCTCGACCGTTATGATAGTCGTTATACGTTCGGTCAGTGGGTCTATGTGATTGCGCGCAACACATTTGTGGATTTTGTGCGCCGTCGCCACGACGATGTGTCGATAAACGCATTTCCGGAGGCCATGCCGGGTATCAATCCCGTCGATACGGGCGCCACGCCGGAGGAGAGCATAATCAATTCGCAGCGTAAGGTGCAGCTTGAACAGCACTTGAAAAAGATGACACCACGATACAAAACCCTCATCGAGTTGCGTTTCTTCAAGGAGTACTCCTATGAGGAGATTGCGGCCGAGTTGAAGTTGCCGCTCGGTACGGTCAAAACCCAGATTCATAGGGCCCGAGGACAACTCTGTAAGTTTTTGATTGATAGCGAGGAGGTTCGTTGAGAATGCAGAGAAAGGGTGCGTGGCTCGGGAGCGAGAACAGGTAGACAGAATAAAAACGAACAAAAATATGAACGAGAGAGAAAAGAGAACGGGACGTCGGAGTGCCGACGTCAGACGAGAGAACGCAAAGGAGATGCGTCCGGTGTTGCGTGTGTTGTTGAGAAACATGATATTGGCGGTGAGTCTGCTTATCATTGCGGTATTCGTTATTCAGTTGTTGCTGTCGGTCTTTACGCGTCATAACAAATATAAGAACGTACCCGATTTTACGGGTATCGAGTTGAGCGAAGCACGCCAATTGGCCGAGAGTCATGGTCTGAGAATGGAGGTTAATGACTCGCTCTACGTGCCGGCTTTTGCGGGCGGCGTGGTTTTGGAACAGAAACCGGCTGTGGGTGCCGAGGTTAAGTCGGGACGTCGTATCTTCGTGACAGTCAATTCCTACCATCAGAAGATGGTTACGGTGCCCTATGTGACGGGTTTTTCGTTGCGTCAGGCCAAGAATAATTTGGAGAGTGTGGGTTTGGAGATTGCCGAGTTGCGATTTACGGAGGATATAGCGGCCAACT
>JAZODY010000284.1:0-1990 GCA_045597245.1 Tidjanibacter sp. | reverse complement strand
AACGTGATTCCGTTTGAGAAGGCAGTGGAGGAGATGAAGAAAGCCATCTACAAGACCTACGGCAAGAAGGGCGAGGACATCGTGAACATGAACTACGCCGCCGTGGATAAGGGCGGTGCCGAGGTTCAGGAGGTTGCCGTTCCGGCCGAGTGGGCAAACATCGATGTGAAAGAGGCCGTCAAGGAGGCCGACAGCAATGTGCCCGAGTTTGTGAGAAACGTAGTGGAGCCCATCAACGCACTGAAAGGCGACCAGCTGCCGGTGAGCGCATTCGTGGGTCGCGAGGACGGTACGTGGGACAACGGTACGGCGGCTTATGAGAAACGCGGTATCGCAACGGCCGTTCCGGAGTGGAATGTGGAGACATGTATCCAGTGCAACCAGTGTTCGTTTGTCTGCCCCCACGCAGCCATCCGTCCCTTCCTGCTGACCGACGCCGAGGCCGAGGCAGCTCCGGAGGGCATGGCGGTTAAGCAGGGTCTGGCCCAGACGAAGGAGTATAAATATCGCATTCAGGTATCGCCGCTCGACTGTACTGGTTGCGGCAACTGCGTGGACGTATGTCCCACCACCAAAGCCGGCACCAAATCACTGACTCTGAAACCGCTGGCAAGCCAGATGAATCAGACTGCCAACTGGGAGTATCTGAACGGCAAGGTGGGCTACAAGGAGGATGTGATGGAGAAGAGCAAGACCATCAAGGGCAGCCAGTTTGCACAGCCGTTGTTCGAGTTCTCGGGCGCATGTGCAGGTTGCGGTGAGACGCCTTACATCAAGACCATCACCCAGCTCTTCGGCGACAAGATGATGGTGGCCAATGCCACGGGCTGTTCGTCGATTTACAGCGGCTCGGCCCCCTCAACCCCCTACTGCACCAACGCCAAAGGTCAGGGTCCGGCATGGGCAAACTCGCTGTTTGAGGACAACGCGGAGTTCGGTCTGGGTATGCACGTTGCAGCCGAGAAGATGCGCGACCGCATCGAGTTGAACATGAAGGCCGCCATAGCAGAGTGCACGGCCTGCTCGGATGAGTTGAAGGCAGCCATGGAGGAGTGGATTGCAAACAGAGGAAGCAGCGTCAAGAGCGAAGAGGCCACGAAGAAGCTGTTGCCGCTGTTGGAGGCCTGCGGTTGCGAGAGATGCAAGAAGATATTGGAGATGAAGGATATGTTGGTGAAGAAGTCGCAGTGGATATTCGGCGGCGACGGTTGGGGCTACGACATCGGCTTCGGCGGTGTGGACCATGTGTTGGCATCGGGCGAGGACGTGAACATCCTCATCATCGACACGGAGGTCTACTCCAACACCGGCGGTCAGTCGTCGAAAGCCACTCCGGTTGGTGCGGTCGCAAAGTTCGCATCGGCAGGTAAGAGAGTGAGAAAGAAAGATATAGGCGCAATAGCCATGACCTACGGATATGTATATGTGGCTCAGGTATCCATCGCCAACCAGAATCAGTTGCTGACCGTTCTGCGCGAGGCCGAGGCCTATCCGGGTCCGTCGCTCATCATCGCCTACGCCCCGTGTATCAACCACGGCATCAAGGGCGGCATGACGCGCACTCCGAGCATCGGCAAGGAGGCTGTCGAGTGCGGCTACTGGCACCTGTGGCACTACAATCCCGAGCTGGCAGAGAAGGGCGAGAATCCGTTCAAGCTCGACTCCAAAGAGCCGGATTGGAGCAAGTTCCAAGCATTCCTGAACAAAGAGGTGCGTTACACCTCGCTCATCAAGGCATTCCCCGAGGAGGCGGCCGAGTTGTTCGCAGCAGCCGAGGAGAACGCAAAATGGCGTTACAACACCTATCTGCGCTACGCAAAGATGGAGTACTAACATAACGACATAATCGACGGGTGCCGCCTGCACAAAGGGCCGCACCCGTTTTTTATACCTATAAACCAAACCCTAAAAAAACCTATTGAATCATGATGAAGAGACTTACGATGCTGCTGACCATGCTGCTTGTCACGGGCAGTCTGGCGGCACAGAA
>JAZODY010000283.1:0-5111 GCA_045597245.1 Tidjanibacter sp. | reverse complement strand
AAAGGTTTGCAGTTCGCCTACATCGGACGCAAAAAGAAAAAGAGAGCATTCCGCAGCCTGTGGATTACGCGTATCAATGCCGCAGCCCGCATGAACGGAATGACCTATTCGGAATTTATGGGTAAGTGCAACGCTAAGGGTATCGCCCTCAACCGCAAGGTTTTGGCCGACCTCGCAATGAACAACCCCGAGGCTTTCGAGAAAATTTGCAATACGGTTAAATAGGTTTGCATCTTTTGATGCGGACACGAAAGAGGCCCTCCGAAAAGGAAGGCCTCTTTTATTTTTTGTTCGCCAGCCGGGTTGATTCGCGAACCGACATTTTCGCCTATCGTTTTTTGTCGGAGCCGAACGGAATGCAGGGCCATCTCGCCCCCTGCCTAACACTCTCTTCTCCGAAACAGAAGGTCATCAATGGTTGCGACCGCCTATGTAGTCACACAGAAGTTTAAGCGACTCCTTGTAAGGAGAATCGGGATATTGCACCACCAATACATGGGCGGCATCGATAAATCCGTTCATGATTTGCTCGGCAGCCTCCATGCCTCCTTCGCGCCCGATAATCTCCCTCAGGCGCACAACGGCGGCTTCGCCACGTTCGTCATTCCCGTCGGCAGCCTCACGCACCAACGAGATTATCTCCGCACGCTCCTTCTCCGAAGATTGCTCCATCACCATCAGCAACGGCAACGTTATCTTCTGTTCGCGCAAATCGCCACACGACGGTTTGCCGGTCTGCGATTCGGGTGCAAAGTCGAGAATATCATCCTTTATTTGAAAGGCCATACCAAGATTGTAACCCACCTGCCAAGCCGTCTCCACCTGCTCTTGCGAGGCATTGACCGACATGGCACCGGCCCCCGCACTGATGGCGAACAAAGATGCCGTCTTGCGGCAGATGATATCATAGTAGGCCTCGCGCGTCATACCGAGCGAACGGCTCTGTTCGTCCTGCAACAACTCTCCCTCGCAGAGGCGATTGACTGCTTCGACAATGTAGGTGTTGAGGTCGTAATGTCCCGCCTTCATGCTGGTCAGGAAAGCTGTCGCGAGAATCATGTCGCCAATGACGATGGCGATATGGGAGCCGTAAAGCCCCATCAACGATTTCTTTCCATGACGCATTGCCGAATCATCCACCACATCGTCGTGAATAAGCGAGGCATTATGCACCAACTCCACCAACATGGCGGCCAACATCGACCTCTCGCCGAGCACCTTGTCCCCCGCATAAATTCGAGCCATGAGCAACACCAATACAGGCCGCAACCCCTTGCCGCGATTGAGCAAAACATACGAAAGAACGTCGTTTATGTTTTTCTCCGCACTCGACAGCGCCGAACGCATATACGCTTCATACTGTGAAAGTTCCTCCACCAAAGGGGATTTTATCTTTTCAAGTGTAGTCATATTCGGAATACTATATCAATAGACAAAATTAACAATAAAAATCGAATCTAACGAATTTCTTTCATCTTTCCTTTCCGTTTATTGTCATCGTTCGTTTATCCGTCCCACTCCCGAGAACATCATCCGCAACACGACAAACGGAAATATCTATTGCACAAAAGGTTTTTTTATTCTCAAACTCATAAATTTTCCTTAACTTTGCGGATTAAGACATTAATCTCGGCAAAAGATGAATAAAACCTCATACAAATCGGTCCTGCCATACGCGTTGGTTATCACACTGTTTTTCGCGCTGGCCGCCATCTACTTCGCTCCGCAATACAACGACATGGCACTCAACATGCATGACGAAGTGCAGTATCGCGGCATGAGTCAGGACATCCGCATCCACAATCAACTCTACGACGAGGACCCTCAATGGACAGGCAACGCCTTCGGCGGCATGCCGTCATACCTCAACTCCATCAAATATCCCTCCATGATAATCCGAGAGGCCGGCAATGCACTGATGCACCTTATCGGCAATCCGACATGGATGATATTTTTGGCCATGTTGTCGTTTTGGATTATGT
The DNA here is from genome assembly GCA_045597245.1 of Tidjanibacter sp. Classification (GTDB taxonomy): domain Bacteria; phylum Bacteroidota; class Bacteroidia; order Bacteroidales; family Rikenellaceae; genus Tidjanibacter. The sequence continues at coordinate 3,129 of JAZODY010000283.1, read as the reverse complement.
TGATGTTGTGGGGTGTAAGCCCGTGGGTGGCGATTGCCCCCGCGATAGCCTATGGTTTCTCCACCTACTCAATATTGATAATAGGGGCCGGACACCTCTCCAAGATGTTGGCTTTCGCCTATGCTCCGTTGCTGACGGGTGGTGTGGCCTACACATTGCGCGGCCGCAACATCCTCTTCGGAGCCATGCTGACCGCGCTGGCGGCCTCGCTCATGCTGGCGGCCAACCATCCGCAAATAATATACTACTTTGCCATTGTGATTGCCGCCTTATGGATTAACGAATTGGTTCGGGCCGTAAAGCAACATACCCTCCCGCGTTTCGGTAAGGCCACAGCCATGCTGGCACTTGCAGCCTTATTGGCGGTGGGGTCGAACCTCTCCCCGCTATACTACACCATGCAGCATTCGCCCGACACCACGCGCGGCGGCAGCGAGTTGGCCGAAGACAACGGCGAAGAGCGAGGCAACGGCCTCGACCTTGCCTATGCCACCGCATGGAGCTATGGACGCATGGAGAGTTTCAATATGTTCATCCCCAACTTCATGGGCGGCGCCTCGGCATCCTTCAAAAGTGGCGGTGACGTCTCGACGGCACTGCGCCCCTACGGAATAAAGGCAGAGCAGGGAGCAGCCTACGGAATCTCCTCTTATTGGGGCACGCAACCCGGAACGGCAGGTCCGACTTATGTGGGCGCGGTGATGATATTTTTGGCTGTGATGGGCATGTTCGTGCTGAAAGGCTGGACAAAGTGGTGGGTGGCAGGTGTAAGCATCTTCGCGCTGCTGCTCGCATGGGGAAACAACATGATGTGGTTTACAGAACTGATGTTCAAACTGCTGCCCGGATACAACAAATTCCGCGCCGTAGCCACCACACTGGTGATAGTGCAATGGAGCATACCTCTGTTGGCTGCCTTGACGCTCGCAAAGATATACGAACAGAGAGCCTCGCGCGAAGAGTTGATGCGCGGCATGAAACGGTCGCTAATCATAACGGGCGGCATAGCCCTCCTCTTCGCCACGCTGGGAAGGCAGCTCTTCTCGTTCCACGGCATCTACGACCCGCAACTTCCCGACGACATATTGCAAGCCATGTATGCCCAACGAGGCTCGATGATGACCGGTGACGCACTGCGTTCACTCATGTTCGTGGTGTTGTCGGCACTCTGCGTATGGCTCTTCCTGAAAAACAAGGTGGGCCAAAAGGCCTTTGTCGCGCTCTTTGCCGCATTGGTATGCATCGACATGATTCCTGTGGACCTGCGTTTCTTGTCGCACGACAGCTTCATGCCCAAGTCCAACATCGAAATAAAGCCAACGGCGGCGGACATCGAAATAATGAAAGACAAGGAGTTGGGTTACAGAGTTGCCAACCTTGCGGTGAGCACCTTCAACGATGCCTCCACATCATATTTCCATCGCTCGGTGGGCGGCTACCACGGAGCCAAACTGCAACGCTATCAAGACATCATAGACCACCATCTGTCGCGCGGCAACATTAGCATATACAACATGCTCAACACCAAATACTTCATAGTTGCCGATGCCGAGAGTGGCGCACTCTCCTATCAGATGAATCCCGACGCCAACGGAGCGGCATGGTTCGTGAAGACGATGGATTGGGTGAAGGGTGCCGGTGCCGAGATGGAGTTGCTGGGTGCAATAGACAACAAGACGGCGGCGGTGGCCGACGAAAAGTTCCGCAAGGTGGCGGGCGAATCGCCTCTGGGTGAGGGAGAGATAGAATTGACCGAGTACTATCCCAACCGTCTGGTATATGACTATGAGTCGGAGAAGGGCGGAGTGGCAATCTTCTCGGAGATATACTACGACAAGGGGTGGACGGCCTATATAGACGGTGAGGAGGCTCCCTATTTCCGCGCCGACTACATACTGCGCGCAATGTCCCTTCCGGCCGGCCGACACACCGTCGAGTTCCGATTCCGCGCCCCGCACTTCAATACGGTGGAGACGGTGACGCTCGGATTTTCACTCCTGATTCTGGCGGGAATGGCGGCGAGCGTGATATTAATCATCAGAGAAAACAGAAAAAGAGATGGCACTTCAAGAGAACAAGAGGCTTAAACGCAAGGTACGTAATTCGTATATGATATCTACGGTCAGCATCGCATTGGTGCTGTTCCTGCTGGGCAGTATGGGATACTTCATACTCAATGCGTTGCGTGCGGCAGAAAACATGAAAGAGAGCATGACGCTGCACGTGATGTTGGAGAACGGGGTGACGGATGACACCAAGTCGATATTGGCAGGCAGGTTCGGCGAGCAGGAAGAGATAAAAGATTTTGTCTTCATCTCCAAAGAGCAGGCGGCCAAAGATTTCAAGGAGTATGCGGGAGCCGACTTCGAGGAGTTTCTCGACATCAATCCCCTGCCCGACTCCTATGACATCCACCTGAAAGCCGACCACTCCGACAAGGAGTCGATACATGCGTTGGAGAAGAGAATGGCTCAATGGGAAGGAGTGAACGAGGTGGTCTACCAAAAGGCGGTGATTGACCAGATAACCACCAATCTGAACAAGTTCACGATGCTGTTGCTCATATTCGGATTCACGCTGTTGCTCATTTCGCTCATTCTGCTCAAAAACACAATCAGCATCAGCATCTTCTCGAAACGCTACCTGATAAACACGATGAAGTTGGTGGGAGCTTCGAAGTGGTTCATAATGAAACCGTTTCTCGGCAGCAGCATATTGCAGGGCCTTCTGGCCGCCGCAATAGCAATAACCATGTTCGTGGCCATGCTGGCCGGACTGAACGAGAGCGTACCCGACCTGTTGGTGATGACCGGACGCAACATTGTCTTCATCATCATCGGCACGCTGCTGGCGGGAGGCGTATTGATTTCGCTCATCTTCACCGGCATAGCACTCAACAAATTCATCAACATGACATCGGGCAAGATACACCTCTATTAGGAATATAAAAAAGCAGACTAAAATAATGAAAACCGACAAGAAACAGACCTCGCAGGAGCCGGAGAACAACGAAAAAATGGCTCTTACAAGCAAGAATTACAAACTGATACTCATAGGACTCGCAATAATAGTTCTGGGATTCATACTTATGGCAGGCGGTGGCAGCGACGACCCCGAGGTGTTCAATTA
>JAZODY010000282.1:0-8321 GCA_045597245.1 Tidjanibacter sp. | reverse complement strand
ATCATCAACGAGGACGGTCGCGATATGGAGTCGATGTTGGAGGAGGGTCTGAGCAATATGGACGCATTTGTGGCCGTTACGGGCAGGTCGGAGACCAACATTCTGGCCGCCATGACCGCCAAGCGTCTGGGCGTGAAGAAGGTGATTGCCGATGTGGAGAACATGAACTACATCCATCTGGCCGAGAGTATGGGTGTCGATACCATTATTAATAAGAAGCTCATTACGGCGAGCAATATTTTCCGTTTCACCATGAACTCCGATGTGCAGTCGGTCAAGTATCTGGTGGGATGTTCGGCCGAGGTGTTGGAGTTTATCGTCAAGCCCAATTCGCCGGCCACGAAGGTTACGGTACGCGATTTGGAGTTTCCCGAGCAGGCCATCATCGGAGGTGTGGTCAGGGGTGACAATGTCTTTGTTGTGAGCGGGGCTACCCAAATCAATGCTTATGACCGTGTTGTGGTGTTTGCTTTGCCGTCGGCCATTTCGGAGGTGAGCAGATATTTCAATTAGGCCGTTTGTCTCTCTCCCGCCGCCGTCGAGGGCCGATGAATTGTTTTTTTCTTTATGGCGGGAAGATTTATCAACAGGGTTGCGAGAACCCTTTTTGCGGGTCGTCTGCGTGCCATCGAGCGTTTCAGGGAGCGTCCGATTGAGGTGCAGGCGGAGGTGTTGCGTCGGTTGGTGCGATGCGGCTGTGTCACGGAGTACGGGCGCGGGTGGGGCATGCGTCCCGACATGACGGCCGGGCAGTTCGCCCGCCGCGTGCCGCTGTGCGAATATGACGATGTGGCAGCGCGGATGGAGGCGGTGCGTCGCGGCGGGCGAAACCCGTTCTGGCCCGAGAGGGTGTTGCGCTTTGCCCGTTCGTCGGGCACCACGTCGCAGCGCAGCAAGTACATACCTGTTACGGGGGCTTCGTTGCGTGAGGCCCACATGCGGGGACCGCGCGACGTGATGGCTCTCTATTGCGACCGCCATCCCGATACGGGGGTGTTGGGCGGGAAGATGCTCACTCTGGGCGGCTCTCAAAGGCTCGACGCGGCCGACGACCTCATCCCTTCGGGCGACCTCTCCTCCATCATGATTGAGCACACCCCATTCTGGGCATGGTCGTTCCGTGTGCCCGACCGCAAGACGGCGCTGCTCGACGACTTCGACCGCAAGACCGAGCTGATATGTCGCCTCGCCACCCGTATGGATGTGAGGAGTTTCGCGGGTGTGCCGTCGTGGAATCTCGTTCTGCTCCACAGGGTGATGGAGCGGGCGGGGGTCGATGGTGTCGCCCGCGTGTGGCCCCGCTTGGAACTCTTTGTGCACGGGGGCATGAACTTCGCCCCCTATCACGAGGAGTATCGGCGCATCACCCGCCCGTTGGAGATGCGTTTCTGGCAGACCTACAACGCTTCGGAGGGCTTCTTCGCCATTGCCGAGCGGGCCGACGACGAGGATATGTTGCTCATGCTCGACTATGGCACCTACTACGAGTTTCTTCCCGTTCGTTCCGACAATGCCGCCGCCTCGGTCGTGCCGCTCGAAGGGGTGCGATGCGGCGAGGAGTATGAGATGATTATCAGCTCCTCGGGCGGACTGTGGCGCTACCGCCCGGGCGATACGGTGGAGTTCACCTCGCTTTCGCCCTACAAGGTGCGGTTTGCGGGGCGTACGAAGTTGTTTGTCAATGCCTTTGGCGAGGAGTTGGGGGTGGGGCAGGCGGAGCGTGCCGTGGAGCGGGCCTGCCGCGTGGCGCGGTGTGGGGTGGCGGAATATACGGTCGCCCCGCTCTTTATGGCCCCGGGCGGCAGGGGGCGCCACGAGTGGGCGGTGGAGTTCGGGGAGGAGCCGTCGTCGATGGAGCTCTTTGCCGAGGAGTTGGACAGGACCCTGCGCCTTCTCAACTCCGACTACGACGCAAAACGTAACGCCGACCACACCCTGCTGCCGCCACGCATCCTGCCACTCTCGCGAGGTACGTTCCGCCGCTGGATGGGGGAGTGCGGACGTCTGGGCGGCCAGAACAAGGTCCCGCACCTCTGTAACGACCGCAGGGTCATGGAGTCGTTGCTCCGCTCGGCGGGCCTGTCGGAGAGGTGCGACGCACAAAAGGAGGACGAATGTTTGTGAATCTCACAAAAAAATCATATTTTTAACGGTTGTAACCTAAACCATTGGGCTTATGTATGTAGCTATTTGTGGCAATATCGGCAGCGGAAAGACCACGCTCACCGGTTTGTTGGTCGATAAGTTCGGCGCCAAAGCGTGTTATGAGACCGAGGATAATCCCTATATCGGCGACTTCTATGATGATATGAGCCGTTGGGCCTTCAACTTGCAGGTCTATTTTCTGGGCAGTCGCATCAGGCAGACGATGGATATTCTGCGCGAGAATGCGGATGTCATTCAGGACCGTACAATCTATGAGGATGCCTACATCTTTGCCGACAACCTGCGCGAGATGGGGCTGATTTCCACGCGCGACTTCAATACCTACATGAAGATTTTCAACCTCTCCACCGGTTTGGTGCGCCAACCCGACGTGCTGATTTATCTCAAAGCAAGCGTGCCGACGCTCGTGAGCCAGATTCTCAAACGCGGACGCAGCTACGAGATGAACATCGATGTCGATTATCTCGACCGCCTTAACCGTCGATACAACGATTGGATTGAGAATCGTTACAGCGGCAACGTGCTGACGGTCAATGTGGACGAGTCCGATTTCATAATGTATCCCGATGTGGTGGACGATATCGCCGCCCGCATCGTGGAGCTTACGTCGCACAAGTAAACATTATAACTCATAGGGTGTGACGATGTTGTTTCCCGAGCGATTCCTCTCCAATCTGCGCGACATGCTTGGCGACGAGGCCGACCTGCTGACGAGTGCTCTCGACGGCGTGCCCGTCACCTCGTTGCGCTACAATCCTTTCAAGCGTGAGGCCGACGTCTCGCTGCGCCCCGTGGCGTGGTGCGGGCAGGGCCGCTATCTGACCGAGCGTCCCTATTTCACTGCCGACCCGCTTTTTCAGGCGGGATGCTACTATGTGCAGGAGGCCTCGTCGATGTTCGTCGGTCATCTGCTTGCTCAGGCGGTGGGCGACCTGCGCGGAGTGCGCCTGCTCGACCTCTGTGCCGCCCCGGGCGGTAAGACCACCCTCTATGCCTCGTTGCTCGGGCGCGAGGGTACGGTGGTGGCCAACGAGGTCATTCGCAAACGCGTGATGGTGCTGGCCGACAATGTGATGCGCTGGGGCGTGGGCAATGTGGTGGTCACCAACAACGACCCTTCACACTTCGCCTCTCTGCCGGAGTGGTTCGATGTGGTGGCGGTGGATGCTCCCTGCTCGGGCGAGGGGATGTTTCGCAAGGACCATGCGGCCCGCGACGAGTGGAGCGAGGATAATGTGAGGCTCTGTGCGGCCCGCCAACGACGTATCTTGGAGAATGTCTGGGAGGCGTTGCGCCCGGGCGGAGTGATGATTTACAGCACCTGCACCTTCAATCGCGAGGAGAACGAGGAGAACGTGGCGTGGCTCATGGAACGATTCGATTGCGAGCCGGTCCATGTCGATGTGCCCGATGATTGGGGCATCGTGCGGAGCGAGGCCGCGGGTGCGGAGTGTTTCCGTTTCTTCCCCCATCGTGTCGAGGGAGAGGGACTTTTTGCGGCGGTGGTGCGCAAGGGCGGCGAGCCTGCGCGACGGAGACCGCCGAAGCCGCGCAAGACTCCTTTTGCCGACCTGTCGCGTCAGACCGCCGCGGAACTTGCCGGATGGGTCGATGCTCTCGACGGTATGATTTTCAGGCAGGTGGGGGATGAGTGTTACGGCTATCGCGAGGTTGCGTTTGGCGATGTGCGTCAGGTGTGCGAACAGCTCTCGGTGGTCCATTCGGGTGTCAGGATGGGGCAGATTTTCGGGCGTAAGTTGCGCCCCGACCACTCGCTGGCCCTCTTCTGCGATGTGGCCCGTCGCAATGTGGCGGAGGTGGACCTCGCTGCGGCGCAGAGCTATCTGGCCCGCCACGACTTGGAGGCAGCCCTCTTCGCCGACGGAATCAATCTGCTCTCCTTCGAGGGGTGTCCCATCGGGTGGGTAAAACGCGTGGGCGGGCGAGTCAATTCGTTGCTCCCCAAACAATTCGCCATAAATAATCTTACGGCGCCTATTCTTGATTGAGATAAATTTCCAGAAGTCCTTCGGGCAGTACGAAGGTGATTTTACGACGCTCCGTGTCGAACGATGCGACCATCTCGTCCACCGCCGGCACAAGAATCTCGCTGCCCTCAATCTCCAATGCGAAGAGCGGATTGTCGTCGTTGTTGATGAAATCGGTCACCTCTCCTTTCAGCCCCTCCTCTCCATCGATGAGGGCGGTGAAACCCACGAAGTCCTCCATGTAGAACTGGCCGTCATCCTCCTCCTCGTCCTCTTCGTTGTCGGCCATGTAGAGCACCGTCGATAGCAGTTCCGAGGCACGTTTTTCGTTGTCGATGTCGGCGAATCTCACCACCGCACCCGAGTTGCCGCGACGTGTGAAGGAGTCGATAAAAAGAGGAACCGTCAGCGAATCTATTATCGCAAACAACGGTTCCTCGTGATTGAATTCACCCATCGGGAAAGAGTCGTAGAGATTCACTACCACCTCGCCTTCCGCTCCGAAGAGCTTGGCAATCTTACCTACGGGTGACAAATTTTTCATTTTGTGTCGAAAAAAGCCTCGGCCCTTTTTACGCGATTAAGCCTCGGCGGGAGCCTCGGCTGCCTCCTCGGCACTCTCCGCGGCGGCCTCTTCGGCTGCCTGAGCTGCGGCCTCGGCCTCTGCTGCCGCCTTCTTCTCGGCGATAGCCTTTGCGCGAGCTGCGTTCACCTCCTGCTCAGCAGCAAGAGCCGCTTTCTTGGCGGTGTTTTTGTCGGTCTTGATTTTCAGAGTCTTGGCGTTGATTTTGCCCTGTTTCTCCTCCATCCAAGTATTGAATTTTGCCTCTGCGGCAGCCTCGTCGAATGCGCCTTTTGCCACACCGCCGAGCAGGTGTTTTTTGTAGAGAACGCCCTTGTAAGAGAGAATCGCTCTACAAGTATCCGTGGGTTGTGCGCCTTTGAGCAACCAAGACAGAGCTTCATTGAAGTTCAGTTCGATTGTAGCAGGATTAGTGTTGGGATTGTAAGTACCAATCTTCTCGATGAATTTACCATCACGTGGCGCCCTGCTGTCTGCAACAACGATATGATAGAAGGCGTAACCTTTCTTACCATGTCGTGCCAATCTGATTTTTACAGCCATTTCTGTTTGATAATTAAATTGTTAATACTCCGCCGACATGCGTCTCCGCAATATTTCGGCCTGCAAATATAGAAACTTTTTTCTGACCGGAAAAATATTCCGACCTATTTTATTAAATTTGCGCAAATTATTTCATCTAACCGCTTCGCCTATGTCACGAACCAAGAAGGCCGTTTCGTTCGACGACGCCGTCAAGTTGTCGCAACCCACAGCGTTCTCCACGCTCATAAAGCCCGTCGGGTCGCTCTGCAACCTCGATTGCAGCTATTGCTACTATCTCGACAAGGCCGACATCTATGAAGGACGTCAGCCGCAGATGGACGACCGCATGTTGGAACTCTACATCCGCCAGTTCATCGAGGCCAACGACATTCCGGTCATCACCTTCGTCTGGCATGGCGGTGAGCCGCTCATTGCGGGGTTGGACTTCTATAAGCGGGCCGTGGAGTTGCAGAACAAGTACAAGGGCGGGAAACGGATAGACAACACGCTGCAAACCAACGGAATGTTGATTGACGAGGAGTGGTGCGACTTCTTTGTCGCCAACGATTTTCTGGTGGGCCTGTCGCTCGACGGACCCGAGGATGTGCACGACGCCTTCCGGCGCGACAAGGGCGGGGCTCCCACCTTCGCACGCGTGATGAGGGCAGTGGAGATGATGACGCGCAAGAATGTGCAGTTCAACACGCTCAGTACGGTCAATGCGCGTTGCGAGGGACGCGGTGCGGAGATTTATGCCTTCATGCGCACCATCAGCAGATATATGCAGTTCCTGCCCGTCATGGAGCACGTGGTGCAGCCCGAGGGGGCGCGTCGTCCCCACATCGTGCCGCCCGATACCGAGGGGGCCCGATTGGCTCCGTGGTCGGTGTCGGCCGAGGGGTTCGGCAAGTTCATGTGCGACATTTTCGACCGGTGGGTGGTGAACGATGTGGGCAACTACTTCGTTCAACTCTTCGATGTGGCTCTGGCCCAATGGTGCGGTGTGGCGCCGGCCCTCTGCTCGTTCAACGAGACGTGTGGCGACGGGCTTGTGGTGGAGCACAACGGCGATGTCTATTCGTGCGACCACTTTGTCTATCCCGAGTACAGGCTCGGCAACATAGCCGAGAAGACTCTCGCCGAGTTGAAGGCCACCTCCGACCAATTCTGGTTCGGGGTGAACAAGCATGGCGACCTGCCAACCATGTGTAAGCGTTGCGACTACTACTTTGCCTGTCGGGGCGAGTGTCCCAAGCACCGTTTCGACATCGCACCCAATGGCGAGAAAGGGCTGAACGGATTGTGTGCCGGCTACAAGCGGTTCTTCTCCCATGTGGACCCCTACATGCGTTACATGCGTATGCTGATTGAGAACAACCAACCCGCATTCATGGTAATCCCGTGGGCCCGCCAATATATGATGGGGTATCGTTTTTAGGCGGCCCAAAGAGGAGAGAACGGCAAAGAGACCAAACAAATATAATCGATATATAAAAAAACAAAAAAACGATGAAAGCCAAACAGTTACTTTATCTTTCGGGCGGTGTTGCGGGTGCAATGGCGCTCGGTGTGGGTTGCGACAAGGCGGAGCAGCCCCAAACCCCCAATGTAATCTACATTCTGGCCGACGACCTCGGCATAGGCGACATAGAGCCTTACGGACAGCAGTTTGTCAAGACCCCCAACCTCACGCGCATGGCCGCCGAGGGTATGCTCTTCACTCAGGGATATGCGGGCACCACCGTGTCGGCTCCCTCGCGCGCATCGCTCATGACGGGTCTGCACACAGGACACACCCACATCCGCGGCAACATGGGTATGGACCCCGAGGGTCAGGCTCCCATGCCCGAGGGAACATACACCGTGGCCACCATGTTCAAGGGGCAGGGCTATGCTACGGGATGTTTCGGCAAGTGGGGCATGGGTTTCCCGGGCTCGGTGTCGGAGCCTACCAAAGTGGGTTTCGACCGTTTCTACGGCTACAACTGCCAGACGCTCGCCCATGACTACTATCCCGACCACATGTGGGACAACACCACGCGTGTGGAGTTTCCCGAGAACTACAATCAGCAGGAGGGTACCTACTCGGCCGACCTGATTCACGAGAAGGCTTTGGAGTTCATTCGCGAGAATGCCGACACCCCCTTCTTCTCCTACCTCTCCTACACCATCCCCCATGCCGAGATGATTCTGCCCGAGGATTCGGTCTATCAATACTATGCCGACCTCATTCCTATCGAGGACGAGGTGGCGTTCGTGCAGAACAACCCCACCCGTAAGGGTGCCTACGGCTCCGCCGAGCGTCCGCTGGCGGCCTTTGCGGCTATGGTGACGCGATTGGACCGTTATGTGGGTGAGATTATGGACCTGCTCGACGAATTGGGAATTGGCGACAACACGCTCATCGTCTTCACCTCCGACAACGGACCTCACAACGAGGGCGGTGCCAATCCCGACTATTTCACAAGCTACGGACCCCATCGCGGCATCAAACGCGACCTCTATGAGGGCGGAATACGTGTGCCGATGATTATGCGCTATCCCGCACGTGTGGAGGCCGGCACCACCACCGACCACATGATTGCATTCTGGGACATGATGCCCACCTTTGCGGAGTTGGCCGGCAGCACCGACGACATTACCACCGACGGCATCTCGTTCGTTCCCACCCTCTTCGGCGAGGAGGGACAGCAGGAGCACGAGTATCTCTATTGGGAGTTCCACGAGGGTGGCGGCAAGCAGGCCGTTCGTTGGGGCGACTGGAAGGGCATACGTCTTTTCGTGGCCGACGAGAATCGCACCACCTTCGAGCTCTACAATCTGGCCGAGGATATTCACGAGGACAACAACGTTGCGGCCGAGCATCCCGAAGTGGTGGAGCAGATAAACGCCTTCATCGAGGAGGCTCACGAGGAGTCGGAGCTCTTCGACTTCGGTCGTGCCGCCATTATGCGCATGCGCAACGCCCGCTAAACCTTATGGGCCGGACCGCGGCTTTGTGCGACGGCGAATGCCGTTACATGTAACGGCGGTGAGGCTTGATATATAACCGACCTGAA
>JAZODY010000281.1:0-8775 GCA_045597245.1 Tidjanibacter sp. | reverse complement strand
CTCTTCGACCAACTCGTCGAAACGCTTTTCAACAAGCGCATCCCAGAGATTCGAAGACTTAAACTCCTCCGCAGGAATAAACTCCTTATATCTCTCCAAAAAATCGAGGGTATAGAGCTCCTCATCGCGCCAACGGTTGATTATGCGCCCCCAATCCCACTTGTCGGCAAATTTATCGAACAGTGCGTAAGAGAGTTTCAGATTGCTGTTGTCCGATAACTCGTGCCAATCCCATCGGTCGGCAAACTGCTCGATAATTTTCGGAGTGAGCAACTTTTCGGAGGCATTACCCGACAACTCTTTCCAATCGATATGATGCTTGAAATTTTCGAGGATAGATGCCGTCCAGAGCATTTCGTAATTGCAGGACAACGCCTCCCAATCAATCTCATCGCGATACTTGCGGAGCAGCTCCTCGTTCCACTTAAACTCGCGCGACAACTTTTTCCACGCCTCTTTGTTCAACTCCTGCGACACAATAGCATCGCCAAATGTTCTTACGATTACCATAATCCAAATTGTTTTATTGTGTTAAAAATATTTTGATGCCTCATATACATCTCGCAAAAACCGCTCGGTGTATTCTGCGTTATCGCGAGGGTCGTAGCGGTAGGGAACAGGCTCCCAATCGCTATCGAAATGGCGTGCCGAATGTACTCCGCTCAATACTCTCTCCACTGCCATCTCATACTCGAAAATATAGTAGCATCGAGCAACGATATATGACTCACGGCTCATACCCTTCGGACAGAGAGCGATATCCTTAAACAGATATTCATAAAACTCCTCGAAACTCTCAAATCCCATTTCGTAGGATGTTGCATCTTCAAACCAAAATCGCAGTGCTGCACCACGATATTTCTCAATAAGTTGTTGTTCACTTGTCATCTTCTTGTTCTTGTTTTATGGTGCAAAGTTGAGAAAATACACCGCCACATTGTGTCAGAGTAAAAAATATCTTCGCTCTGCCATCTTTTGGCACTCTCAGTTCTCACCTTTGCAGAAAAAAGAATATGAAAATAGCAATAGTAGGAAGCCGCACATTTGAAGATTATAATGCGATGTGCACTTTTATTGAGGAGAAGTTATTCACTATGGAGCATCCCACCATCGAGGCCGTGGTGTCGGGAGGGGCAAGAGGTGCAGACTTGCTTGCCGAGCGTTATGCACAGGAAAGAGGTTTGCAGATGATTGTATTTCCTGCCGAGTGGAAAAAGTATGGTCGGCGAGCGGGATTTATTCGCAATGTGGATATCATTCGTGAGTGTGATGTATGCTTTGCCTTTTGGGATGGCGAGAGCCACGGCACACAGCACGATATCGAGTTATGCGAGCAGATGAACAAGCAATGTTTTATTTATAGATTTTAGAATGATGGAATTATGAGACGAAAACCCTACACCCGAGCAACCGATGTGTTGTATCGGCTCACAACAATATATTATCAATGTAAATCCGAAGCACGCTACCCACGCTTTGAGGTGCGACGAGAGGTTACAGGCTACTTTCATTCGTTGGAGGATGCCGAGAGGCGTATTCGCAAATATGTAACAGATGAAGAGGATGCAAAATCTGCTGGTAAATATCGCCCTGACGACTATTATGGCTTTGTGATTGACGAGATACCATTCGATTGGCACCTCACAGGCGATGCACAACATACCCGCATCTATTTGGAAGATGGAACATTTCTGCACGAAACAAAGGTCTCGGCACTATATAACAAGGATTGGGGCGGAGCTCTTGAACCATTTGATGGACGACCGAAAGAGGAGTGTCGTTTCGAGATTGGCGACTTGGTCGAGGTGCTGTCGGGCGATACGGTGTCGTTGGAGATTGTATATAGTCAGCCACCAACTCCTGAGCGAGCCGCAGAGATTCGCCGAAGAGTGCGCGAGGAGTTTCAAAATCACTGCGCCGAAATCACAGATGACGAGCCGAACAAGGAGATGGATTATGCGCTCGATATAACGGACGACTCCTACACCACACTCGATGGCGATGAGGGATATACGGAAAATCATTCGCACCCCTACATCACACAACTCTTCCCCGCTCGCCGAAAGGTGCCATACTTACTCCGCAAAAAGTTGGAGAGAGGATTGGAGATAGCCTTACAAGAGAACGAGACGTATTGATATTAGTTGATAAAGTGAATTTTTGTGCTTAATTTTGTGGAAAACCGTTCAAAGAATGGATATGACTCAAGATTATGATTATGCAAAAAGAGTCCTACAAGATTTGGGATATACAATCGCAGAGGCATCTGAAATTATTGAAGTGATAAAACAAGGTAATTATGCTTTTCCTTACAAAAAGGCAAAGTCGGTAAATGCCTTCAAACAGGATGTATGGATGCAGGATAAGTGTACTGGAATAGATATTCCTGTATTGTGGAGGCCTAATCAGGTCGAAAACACAAAGACTATTATTTTATTGGCACAAGACCCTCTGCGCGATAATGATTATTGGGATTACTCAAAAGAGGAAATTCAACACGATATGCATGTTATTGTTGGCACGCCCTACGCCTTGCACATATCCGAAGCAACAAAGCGTACTGTGGTTGGAACAAAGAAAAAGACTAAACGCTATAATGTTGGAGTGTATAGGGCTATTATAGAGAAATTATGCGAGCAAGGTTATAATGTGTATTGCACTGATATATTCAAGTACTATATGCGAGAAACACCATGCAAAGAGATTTCCGCTTTCGATGTTGAGATTTTTATCAATGAGTGCAAACGAGTTAATCCTGCTAAAATTATCGCTATGGGCAAGAAAGCACAAAAGGCAGTTGCAGAATTGCAGATGGAACAAAACAAGATAATATCAGTACCACACCCAAAAGCACGACCACAACGTACGACTGAGCATATTGTCAATGATATAATTGAAAAATTATAGGTATAGGCGGGGACTTTATAACCATCCTCGCCTGATTATTTCATATAACTCTCGCAGGCCTATCATCTTCTCAGCGAACGTCGGAGCATCGGAATCACCGCAATCATCGTGAGCAATTCGGAGCCGGCCACCGCCATCCATACTCCCGCATCGCCCCACAGACGAGGGAAGAGCATGTAGCAGACAAACATCAGCACAAATCCGCGCAGCAGGGTTATTATGTTGGCCGTCAGGTCGTTCTCTATGCTCTGCATGTAGCATACCGCCACCACATTCACCGCCAGCGGAATGAAACACAGTGCTGCGAGCGGCAGCCCTCGCGAGGCGAGTGAGTGGACGGGCGAACTGCGGTCGATGAACATCGCGGCCACCGAATCTCCGAACAGGGCGGTAAGGGCAAACAGCAACGCTCCGCATCCCACTGCCGTCAGCAGGGCTATGCGCAGGGCTTTTCTTATGCGTTTGCGATTTGCAATGCCGTGATTGAAACTGATTATCGGTTGCACCGAGAGGGAGATGGCGTTGTATATCATGAAGACTATGGGTGAGAAATAACCATAGATGCTGTTGGCGGCCACGCCGTCTTCACCCATGTATTTGAAGAAGACGTAGTTGCTGCATATCATGGTGGCCGATATGGCCGTCTCGCCCAGCAATGACGAGAATCCCATGCGACACATGTAGCCTATGTTTCTCAGGCTCAGTCGCAGACTCTTGCGCGAGAACTTTATCCTCACCATGTGGAGCAGATGGCGACCGTCGAGCAGATAACCCAGCACCATGAGCGAGGCCACCGCAAGGCCTGTGCTGGTGGCTATGGCCGCCCCGAGCAGTCCCCACTTGAAGACGAAGATGAAGAGATAGTCGAGTATCATGTTCAGCACCGACCCCACAATGGAGCATATCATGGCGTAGCGCGGCGCACCGCTCAGACGCACAAAGAACTCGCCCGAACACATCAGCGAGTTGATGGCCAGAAAGGGAACGAATCCGAAGGCATACTCTTTGCATTGTTCCATCAGTGTGTCGGGACATCCGAGCAGCCGGAGTGTGAACTCGGGGAAGAGGAGGATGGCGGCCGAAAGCACTGCAAGTAGGGAGGTGGAGGTGATTATGGCTTGTGTCACGTTTATGCGGGCCGTCTTCACCTTGCCGTGTGCCAGATGTATGGAGGCCACCACCGAGGCTCCCAGTCCGAACATCAGCCCCATGCCGGTGGAGAGCAACATCAGCGGAGCCACCAGATTCACTGCCGCCAGAGCGTCGCTGCCCAGACCGTGCCCAACGAATATGCCGTCCGTTATTGTGAATATCACCATGAAGACCATTCCCATTAGGGTGGGGATGAAAAGTCTTCGGAATAAGCGTCCTATGGGCTCGTTGCCGAAGTCGATGTTGTCTTTCAGTTCCATAATGATGTGGGTGGTTTTTCAGTGCGGCAAAGGTACGCTAATTGTTCTCTTCCTGCAACAAGGGCGACCGTTTTTGTCTCAATCGTGAACAGGCGGCACATCTCCTTCCTGCTTGTGCGGGCGGGTCGGGATGCGAAGACATGACGAACCTCCGCCGACGGAAATGAATTGTATGAACAAACAGATTGTTGTCATAACCGGCAGTCCCCGTCTGCGGGGCAACTCCAATGCGCTTGCCGAGGCCTTCATCCGGCGGGCGGGCTGTTATGGATATAAGGTCCTGCGTTTCGATGCGGCCAACATGACTCTCTCGGGATGTAACGCCTGCAAATGTTGCTACACTGCGGGGCGCGCCTGCATCTCGGACGACGATTTCAACCTTATAGCCTCCCGCATCGAGACGGCCGACGCGGTGGTCTTTGCCCTGCCTGTCTACTGGTTCTCTTTTCCGGCACAGATAAAGTGTGTGATTGATAAGTTCCATGCCTTTCTGGCGGGAGGTCGCGACGTGGCCGGCAAACGGTTTTGTTTCATGACATGCTGTGCGGAGGGCGACGATGAAGTGTTGTGCGGTGTTGTGCGGCCGCTCGAACTGATGGCCCGATTGCTCGGTTGGCGCATGGTGGGCGATGTGGCGGTGTCGGGTGTGACCGATGCGGGCGATGTTCTTGCCGCCGATGCGACGCGGCGAGCCGTTCTGCTTGCCGAGAGACTGCACCGCGATTTCGAATGCGGGACGGCGACGACAGAGAGGTAGAGGATGCCTGGGCAGAAGACCTCCGGCCTCTTTTGCGAATTTGTTTGTAAATCCCGCAACGTATTCGTATCTTTGTCCCTTATGGATACCGAACGTTTCATACCGCGTCTGGCAATCGTGGACGAAAATATGTTGGCTGCCACCGCCCTGAGGTCTTTGCTCGAACCAATGGCTGCGGGGGCCGACATTGCCGTCTATGAATCTTTCGAACGATTTGCGGCGGTGTCGCAACGTACTACGGTGCATTTTTTCATCTCCTCGAAGGTCTTTTTCGAACATCGCGACTACTTCCTGCCCGTGGCATCGCGAGTGATTGTCATGGTGTGCGGCGAGGTGCCTTATTTCTCCGATACAGCGGTGAAGGTGCTCAACGTGTCGGTGTCGGAGCACGAGTTGGTAAAGAGTCTTTTGCTCATTCATGGCGACGGTCACAAGGGGCGTCGCGATGTGGCGGAGCAGTGCTGTCCGGCTCGGCCCGGGCAACCGATTCTCACACCTCGCGAGAGGGAGGTGTTGCGCATGGCGGTGATGGGTTTTGTGAACAAGGAGATAGCCGACAAGTACAGCATATCGCTTACGACCGTCATATCTCACCGACGCAACATTGTCGAGAAGTTGGGTTTCAAATCGCTCTCGGCTCTCACCATCTATGCCGTCACGCATGGAATAGTGAGAGTGGAGGAGATATAAGAGGGGGTGCGGCAAAACGGCGGGCGGCGAGTCGGGGGTGTGACAGTGCCGCAGCGGATAAGGAGAAGAAACTAACCTGAAAAAACGATTTATATGATGATGGAGAAATTGATGCAATGGCTTACAGCTGCCAATGATTTTGTTTGGGCCTATATACTTATCGTCATGTTGCTCGGTCTGGCGTTGTGGTTCACCGTTCGGAGCGGTTTCGTGCAGTTCGGCATGCTGGGCGAGATGTTCCGCCTGTTGAGGCACTCGGGAGAGGGGCGAGGCGACCGTAAAGTGTCGTCGTTTCAGGCCTTTGCGGTGTCGTTGGGCAGCCGTGTGGGTACGGGTAACATTGCCGGTGTGGCCACCGCGCTTACGGTGGGCGGCCCGGGAGCCGTCTTCTGGATGTGGATTGTGGCTCTGCTCGGTTCGAGCAGTGCTTTTGTGGAGGCAACTCTGGCACAGCTCTATAAGCGCAAGAACGGCGATTCGTTCGTGGGAGGTCCGGCATATTATATCAGGCATGGTTTGAAGAACAAGTGGTGGGGTTCGCTCTTCTCGCTGCTCATCATCATCACCTTCTCTTATGCCTTCACCTCGGTGCAGAGCAACACCATCTGTGCCGCCTTTGAGCAGGCGTTCAATGTGGATTACCGCATTATGGGTGCGATTATAACACTCTTCACCGTCTTCATCATCTTCGGCGGAATAGGCCGCATAGCATTTTACAGCAGCATTATAGTTCCCTTCATGGCTGTGGGATATGTGTTGTTGGCTCTGGTTGTGGTGGCAATGAACATCGGCCAGATACCCGCGGTATTAGACACCATCATCTCCGATGCCTTCGGTTGGCGCGAGGTTGCCGGCGGTGGAGTGGGTGCGGCCATGATGCAGGGTATCCGCCGAGGTCTGTTCAGCAACGAGGCGGGAATGGGTTCGGCCCCCAATGCGGCCGCCACGGCACATGTGTCCCATCCCGTCAAGCAGGGTTTGATTCAGTCGCTGGGTGTCTTTGTCGATACGTTGGTGATTTGTTCCTGCACGGCATTCATCATTTTGCTGAGCGGAGTGCCTATCGACGGTGGTATCGATGGCGTGCAACTCACCCAGTCGGCTCTTGCCGTGCAGACGGGCGAGTGGAGTTCTGTGTTCATCGCGGTGGCCATCTTCCTTTTCGCATTCAGTTCCATCATTGCCAACTACTACTATGGCGAGGCCAATGTGCGCTATCTGACGTCGAACAGGCGTGTGATGTTTGTCTTCCGTCTTTCGGTGGCGGCCATTGTGTTTGTGGGGGCGTTGGCGAGTTTGCAGTTTGCTTGGAGCTTTGCCGACCTCACCATGGCCCTAATGGCCATCTGCAATCTGCTGGCCATTGCATGTCTCGGTCGTTATGCCTTCCGTCTGCTTGCCGACTATCGCAACCAGCGTCGCAGTGGTGTGAAGGAGCCGGTGTTCCATAAGGAGAGCATGCCCGACATCGAGGACGACCTCGAATGCTGGTAGCGGCTTGCGGGGTTTCGGTATTGCCGCTGTTTGTGCACAAAAATCCTCATTTGTGAGGATTGAGGGATAGTGCTTCGAATGGGTACTTTTGCGGCATGAATGGTTTTGCTTTAATTGCTTTTTTGGCGATGCAGTTGCCGTTTGCGGGCGACAGCGTCGGAATGGAGAAGAGAATCCCCGAACTTACCGTCACAGCCAAGCAGGGCGGTTTTCTGCATGAGTTGCCCGTTTCGTCCTCCTCGTTGAATGCACAACAGGTGGAGGTGGGACGTGTGGAGTCGGTCAAGGAACTGACGGCAGTTTTCCCTAACTTTTATCAACCCTACTACGGCTCGGCCATGACGTCGTCCATCTATGTGCGCGGTTTCGGCTCGCGCATCGACCAACCGGTGCTCGGACTGAACATCGACGAGGTGCCCGTCATGAATAAGAATGCCTACGATTTCGAACTGTTCGACGTGGCTTCGGTCAATATGTTGCGCGGTCCGCAGAGTACGCTCTACGGGCGCAACACCTCGGGTGGAGTTATCAATCTGCGCACTCTGTCGCCGCTCGGTTGGCAGGGAACGCGTCTGATGTTGGATTACGGTACGGCCAACACATTCAAGGCGCGCCTGTCGCACTATGCGAAGCTGGGTGAGCATACGGGTATCTCGGCGGGCGGTTTCTATTCGCGCACCGACGGTTATCACAAGAATGTGTTCGGCGGCACGATGAGCGATGCCGGCGAGCAGGCGGCACTGAGGATGCGCCTTGTGCATGCGGGCGAAAGGGTGAGAATAGACAATACGCTCTCGGCCTCGTGGGTGGAGCAGGGCGGTTTCGCATACAGGCTCTATGACGGCTCCTCGGTGGTCGATGTCAATTATAACGACCCCTCGCGCTATGAGCGCCTTATGATAAGCAACGGCACCTCGGTCAAGTATTTTCTTTCGGACGGGCTGATGCTCAGTTCCATTACGGGTGTGCAGTATCTCGATGACGACATGAGACTCGACAACGACTTCACGCCTGCCGACATTTTCACCCTGCAACAGAGCCAGCGCGAGTGGTCGGTGACGCAGGACTTCGTGTTGCGTTCCACCGACGGGGAGCGTTGCTGGCAACATGTTACGGGGTTGTTCGGTTTCCACAAGAGTCTGGATATGGAGGCTCCGGTGGTGATGAAACGCGAGGGTATCGAACAACTCATTCTGGCCAACGCCTCGCAGGGAATGCCGGCTTTCATGAGACTTGAAATAGAGGAGCAGCAGTTGGATTTCGGGAGCGAGTTCAAGATTCCCGTATGGGGTGCTGCCATATATCATCAGTCCGATTGGAGGGTGGGACCGATGAAATTTACGGCCGGTGTGCGATTCGACTACGAGAGCACCTCCATGAAGTATGACTCCTCGGTGGGACTCAACTATCGAGTCACCCCTTTCCAGACACAATACACCTCCGTTCGCGGCGATTTCGCGGGCAAGGAGAGCCGACACTCTTTCGGGGTGTTGCCCAAAGCGGCGGTGACTTATG
>JAZODY010000280.1:0-4560 GCA_045597245.1 Tidjanibacter sp. | reverse complement strand
TCCAATCCCTCGGGGGTGTTCTCGGCCAGCAGGGCGGCATAACGCACCTGCGGGCTCTCCACCATCTCGCCATATACCATCACATGCATATAGTCGGCCGCCTGACGTTTCACCGCTCTCACCACTGCGGGATTGGCATGGCCCACATTACTCACCGACACTCCCGCCACAAGGTCGAAATAACGCCTCCCCTCGGGAGTGTAGAAAAACGTACCCTTCGCCCGTGTCACCTCCACGAGAAAGGGGCTCGGCGAGGTCTGGCCCACATGCTCCAAAAACTGCTTTCTCAATATTTTGTTCATATCTTGGCTCTCCTTTCTTCTTGTCTGCACTTTTGCCCGCGCCTGACTGTCAGGGTGATTTGGCAGTCCGCTCCCGCAACTTTGCCTCTACTCGCCGAATCCTCGCGCGAGAATGTTCTCCGAATCTTTCACGCTGCCCATCACCCATTCAAACAACAATCTCCGTTGCTCCAATTCGGAGAGTCGCCAATCCACATCGCCTGCCCTCAGTCGCGTGGTCAGTCGCTGCAACAATATGGCTGCCGAGGCCGACACGTTGAGACTCTCCACAAATCCGCACATGGGAATAATCATAAACTCATCCGCAGCGGCAATAATCTCGTCGCTTGCCCCCTCCTTCTCCGTTCCGAAGACCACGCAGAACTTACCGCGGGCAACATCAAAGGTCTCGGGCGTGAAACCATCTTTGTGGGGCGAAGTGACCACTATTCTGTATCCGTCATCTTTGAGCCGACGGACCGCCTCGCCGGTGGATTTATAACGATGAATATCCACCCACTTGTCGGTTCCGCGCACAATATTCACATTGGGTCTGAATCCGCAGAACATCTCTATGGCGTGGATGTCCTGCACTCCGAATGCCTCACAGTTGCGCACAAGGGCACTCGCATTCTGGGGATGAAAGGTATTCTCCATACATACCGTCATGTAGCGCGTACGCTGCTCGACAACCCTCTTCATGTTCTCGAATCGCTCCGCCAACATGAATCCCGACATGTAATCTATGCGCTGCTCATACCACTGCGCATCGTCTATCTCTTCTCTTCTTTTCACTGTCTGTATTTTCCGTCTTCGTCCAAAATTTTCATATAACTCTCATATCGCCCGAACGCTATCTCGCCACTCTCCACTGCCTCCCTTACGGCACAGCCCGGCTCGTGAGTGTGGGTGCAGTTGTAGAAACGACAGCCGCCCGCATGTTTCATGAACTCCGGAAAGTAGTGCCAGAGCTCATTATCGTCTATGTCTATCAGTCCGAACCCCTTGATGCCCGGCGTGTCAATCAGTTTGCTGCCGTCCGAAAGGCGATAGACGCGCGAGAATGTGGTGGTATGTTTCCCCTTGTGATGCACATCCGAAATCTCGCCTATCTTCACCTCGGCATCGGGACTGAGGGCCTTCACCAGAGTGGATTTGCCCACTCCCGAATTACCCGACAGCAACGAGGTCTTTCCGCTCACCGCCTCACGCACACGCTCCACGCCCTCACCCCGCAGGGCCGACACTCTCACCACCTCATATCCGGCCTGTCCGTAGTCGTGTTCAAACTCCTCCATCACACCCTCCATTCCCTCCAACAGGTCGCACTTGTTGAGCACTATCAGGGCCGGAATGTGGTAGGCCTCGCAGGTAACAAGAAAACGGTCGATGAACTCGGAGCTGGTGCGCGGCTCGGCCAACGTGACGACCACCAGCGCAAGGTCGATGTTTACGGCGATGATATGTGACTCCTTAGAGAGATTCGAGGCGCGGCGAATGATATAATTCCTGCGCTCGTCTATACTCACTATGCTCCCCTCTCCGTCGGGCATCAGCTCGCACATCACTCCGTCGCCCACCACCACCGGATTGGTGGAGCGCACCCCTTTGAGTCTCAGGCGGCCGCGTATGCGGCAACTGACCGTATTGCCCTCCTCGTCGAGCACCTTGTAGCGGCTGCCCGTACTTTCGATTACCGTTCCATGAAACATGTTGCTCTCCATCTGCGTCAAGAGGAATTTAATCGTTGTCTATTATTATGTTCTCCTGCACAAACTCCTTCAAGTCATACAGATAAGGGAACAGCATATTGGATAGCGACCTGACCGGCTCCACCAGACGCGACTGTTTCATGGTGGCATCATCGACCAGTTTGAGCGAATTGTTCACCGCCACAAACAGATTGAGAGCCAGACTCAGCACCAACGCATACTTCACCAGTCCCAACAACGCTCCTCCCATGCGGTCCACCACACCGAGACCGGCCACACGCACCAACTTGCGAGTGAGCGATGCCACAAGCAGCAGAATGACCACCACCGCCAAAAAGACAATTATGAAACAGAGTGCCGGAGGCAATGATTCGTAGCCTATCCAGCGCCCCACCTGATTGCCGAATTGCGATGCGGCCCACACTCCCAACAGAATGCCGGCCAGTCCGCAGAGTTGCTTGATGATTCCGTTGCGCGCACCGAAATAGATGGCGACGGCAAAAATGATGAGTATCAGTATATCGAAAATATTGTTCATTACGTTATAGATAAAAGTATGTTACGAATGTAGCAATTTTTTTTATCTTTGCACAACATGAGGCTTGTGTTTTCTCACAAAACCGCCTCGGAGGTGATTTTTGAACAGTAAGATTTTCATAAGAGAGTATAACATCATGAGAAAGTTAGTGTGTTGCATATTCGCCCTGATGGTCTTCGCATCGGCCGGCGCCAGAGAGGTCTATAACATCAATCGCGATTGGAAGTTTTTCACCTACAACGAAAACGCTTCGGTCAATATCAATCTGCCTCACATGTGGAACAACGACGCTCTCAGCGGCAGAGCCGACTACTATCGCGGCATCGGCAACTATCTGCGCTACATAAACACCAAGCCCGAATGGGAAGGCAGGCGTGTTTACATCAAGTTCTACGGAGCCAATCTGGTGACCGACCTGCTCATCGACGGCAAACACGTGGGGCAGCACAAGGGCGGTTGCAACGCCTTCACGTTCGACATAACCAACTACATCACCTGCGGCGAGCGAGCACTCTTCTGGATTATTGTCAATAACACCCAGACCATTAATGTGTTGCCTACGGCCGGTGCCGACAACTCCTACGGAGGAATCTTCCGCGATGTTGAGATTATCGTGATGAATCACACCGGCATATCGATTGAGGACAGCACGGAAGGTATCTCGGTCAGTACGGAACAGATAAACGAGAACGTGGTCGAGGGGCATGTGAACGTGAATATTCTGTCGTCACGCGGTGCGCAGATGAACGTGAGAGTGAACATCGAGGACAACATGGGCAATACCGTATTTAGCCAGAACTCACGCGTGAAGGCCTCGGACCGCATAACAAAAGCAGAGATACCCTTCTCCATAAATAATCCGCGCCTGTGGCAGGGTACTCTCGACCCGCACCTCTACACCATACATGCCGAGGTGCTGACCGACACTCTGGTGCACGACAGCAGCTCCATAACCACCGGATTCCGCACCCTCTCCACCGACCAGTACGGACGTATATTGCTCAATGGCAGACTGTATCCCATCAAAGGGGTGGTGATACATCGCGACCGCGCCACATCCGGTTCGGCAATGTCGGAGGCCGAGATAGAGGACGACATGAACATTTTGTGCAGTATGGGGGCCAATGCGGTGCGCGTGGCAGGAGGAAGCCACAACCAACATTTCTATGAGTTGTGTGACGAGCGCGGAATAATGGTGGTGAACGATATGCCTTTCATCGGTGCCACCATACTGAACAACAAGGGTTTCTTCAACACCTCGGAGTTTCGTCACAACGGACGCCAGCAACTCACCGAGACCATAACACAGCTGATTAACCACCCCTCCATCATGGCATGGAATCTCTTTTCGGAGTTGGAACTCAGGGGCGAGAGTCCGGTGGATTATATACGCGAACTCAATTCGTTGGCCAAATCGCTCGACCCCACACGTTTCACGGCAGGTTACAGCAATCAGGATGGCGAAATGAACTTCATCACCGACCTCATCACGTGGTCGCACACGTTCGGTTGGTTGGAGGGACTCCCCGAAGATATTGCCCTCTGGCAGGAGCAGTTTCACGACACTCCCGAGTGGAAAAGTCTGCGTTCGGCTGTGGGCTACAAGTGCGGCGGTGCCATCTCACATGTTGCCGACACTTTGCAGAAACCGCTATTGGCAAGCCATTGGCACCCCGAGAATTGGCAAAGTTACTTCAATGAGGTTTACTACACCAATGTGGGTACCGACACGCTGTTTTGGGGAACGTTTGTGGACGCTCTTTTCGACTACGGCTCGGTGCTTTACACCCACGGCGAGGGCCTCGGCATAAACGATACGGGTCTTGTGTCGTTCGACCGCAAAACGCAAAAAGATGCCTACTGGCTATATAAGGCCAATTGGAACAAGGAGGAGTTGTTTGTATATATAGCCGACAAACGTCGTCAGCAACGTCGCAAGCCACAGCAGCAGATAAAGGCCTATACCAATCTGGCCGAGGGCGAGTTGCTGGTGAATGGGGTGTCTGTGGGTGTTAAGGAGAGCGTGAAC
>JAZODY010000279.1:0-4254 GCA_045597245.1 Tidjanibacter sp. | reverse complement strand
GAGAGTGCGCTCTTGCCCACCCCGAGACGGCCGGCGAAACTCTCCTGATTCATTCCCAAATCTTTTCTTATCTGCCTGACGCGCATTCCCTTAGTGTCTGCCATAACGAAATCGTTTGAAATTAATTCAAATTATTGCAATAAAAGTTCAATTATTTAACATATATTTGTCCTGCAAAGTTAAGAAATTTATTTTTCAGATAAAAATTTTAAACCGCAAAAAACATACAAAAATGAAAGAAAGAGAGATTATAACACAAATCAATTCAATCAAGCCCGCAGCGCAACCTCGCAAAACCCCTGTCGATGAACAGATTGTGGAACTCACCGCCGACGACTACCGTCTTGTGGCCGACACACTTGCCTCCCGAATCGGCTCGGAAGAGTATTTCAACGGTACGGTGGAGTGCGCCCACGACACCTTCTACTCGGTCCTCACCGCCACACTGCTCGTCTATCACTCCGCCTCCTCGGACCGAGAGCCGCTCGATGTGGTGCCCGTCTGGTGGGAGTTCCACACCACCCTGCCCGAAGGAGAGGTGATGAACGATTTTTGTTTCGCCACCCTCAAAGAGTATCTGCTGTCATGAACGACATCTCATTCGACGACTTCATAGGACACATGTCGCCACTCGCCCGCGCACCCTTCCATCGCGTCTACCACAACCTGCTCGAAGAGTTTGCGCGCGGGCGCATACGCAAACTGATAGTCACCATGCCGCCCCAACACGGCAAATCGTTCGGGGCCTCGGAGATGCTGCCCGCCTACATGCTCGGTCTCGACCCCGACCTCCACATAGCCATAGCCTCTTACAGCGCCTCGCTCGCCCAACGTTTCAATCGCCGCACCCAGCGCATCATCGACTCGGCCCCCTATCGCGAACTCTTCCCCGACACGACCATCAAGTCGAACGGAACCCAACGTTCGCCCCACGCCCGCACTGCCGAACACACCGAGATAATAGACCACGCGGGCGAGATAACCGCCGTGGGTCGAGAAGGGCCGCTGACGGGCAACAGAGTGGACATATTCATCATAGACGACCTCTACAAAGACGCCATGGAGGCGAACTCGCCCATCATTCGCGAGAACTGCTGGGAGTGGTACACCTCGGTGGTGCGCACCCGCATGCACAACGACTCGCGCGAACTGATAGTCTTCACGCGCTGGCACAACGAGGACCTCATCGGCCGTCTGCTCGAACGCGAGCCCCACACGCTGCTCACGCGACGCGACCAGCTCTCCGCCACAGCCCCCAACGAGTGGGTGGTCTTCAATCTCGAAGCGGTGAAGGAGTCGCCCGCCTCCGAGTTCGACCCTCGCGAGGCGGGCGAGGCGTTGTGGCCCGAACGCCACTCGAAAGAGCTCTTGGAGGAGAAACGAAGACTCGACCCGTTGCGATTCGAGTGTATGTATCAGGGACATCCGAACGACGAGGAGGGCACTCTCTACGGCGACCGTTTCGCCACCTACGACACCCTGCCCCACGACATAAAACGTCGCGCAAACTACACCGACACGGCCGATACGGGCGACGACTATCTCTGTTCGATAAGCTATTGTGTGGATACCTCGGGCGACATCTACATCGAAGACCTCGTCTATTCGCGCGAACGCATGGAGGTCACCGAACAACTTACGGCCCTGATGGTGCGCAACAGCTCCACCACCGAGATGCGTGTGGAGAGCAACAACGGCGGCCGCGGCTTTGCCCGCACCATGCAACGTCTGTTGCCCGAGGTGACGGTGAGCTGGTTCTACCAGAGCGCCAACAAGGAGGCACGCATCCTCTCCAACTCCTCGTCGGTGGTGCGCCACATACGCATGCCGCGCGACTGGAAACAGCGCTGGCCCGACTTTGCCGCCCACCTGACCACCTACAACCGCCGTTTCCGCTCGAACCGTTGGCACGACGCCCCCGACGTGCTGACCGGCATTGTGGAGCACGAGATGGCCGACGACAGAAAGAAACGCATCCGCGCCCTGAAATTCACGTGATGCGACACTTCGATTCGCCCTCCCTGCCCTCGGGAGAGTGGTGTCCGAACAAAAACACCTTCCGCGAACTCTTCGTTTAAAAAGTTCGCAGAAGGTGTTTTATCATCTGTTGTCGCCAAACCGACGGAGCACAACATGCCCTGCCTCAACTCACAGCAGAAGAACTTACCGAAACATTGCCCCCACAGAAGTCGCGACCTGAGTTCAAACTCCGCGCAGGAGCCACCACCCGGGCATTGCTTCTCACAGAAAGCCCCACCCAAACAGTGCTTTTCACAAGAGAACCCACCCGAGCATTGCCCCCCACAGGAGACCCACCCGGGCATTGTTCCCCACAGGAGACCCCATCCAAGCCTTGTCCCCCACAGGAGCGACTATATTTAAAAAATGCTGAAAGCGACGGTAAGTCCGGCCATGACTATGGCCACCATGCTCATCAGCTTGATGAGGATGTTGAGCGACGGGCCCGAAGTATCTTTGAAGGGGTCGCCCACGGTGTCGCCCACCACGGTGGCTTTGTGGCTCTCGGAGCCCTTACCGCCATAGTTGCCCTCCTCGATATACTTTTTGGCATTGTCCCATGCGCCACCCGAATTGGCCATGAAGATGGCGAGCACAAATCCCGAACACAAGCCGCCGACCAACAGGCCGAACACGCCCGCCACACCGAAGACGATACCCATAATCACCGGCACGATGATGGCCAGCAACGACGGGAACATCATCTCGCGCTGCGCGCCTCGGGTGGAGATGGCCACACAACGTGCATAGTCGGGCGTAGCCTTACCCTCCAAGATGCCCTTTATCTCCCTGAACTGACGACGCACCTCGTTCACCATACTCTCCGCCGCACGGCCCACCGCACCCATCGTCAGGCCGCAGAAGAGGAACGACATCATGGCTCCCACGAACATGCCCACCAGCACGCTGGGATTCATGAGGTTTATCTCGAAGTAGCTGACAAAGTCGAGAATGTTGGCGTCGGCCACCGCCTTCATGGTGCCGTCGGCAAAGGTGAGCATCGTATCGCCCAGACGTATCATACCTATTTTTATCTCCTCTATGTAGGAGGCCAACAGAGCCAGCGCCGTAAGAGCCGCCGAGCCGATGGCGAAGCCTTTGCCCGTAGCCGCGGTGGTGTTGCCCAACGCATCGAGAGCATCGGTGCGCTGACGCACCTCGTCGCCCAACTCGCTCATCTGCGCATTACCGCCCGCATTGTCGGCAATGGGACCGTAGGCGTCGGTGGCAAGCGTGATACCCAGCGTGGAGAGCATGCCGACAGCCGAGATGGCTATGCCGTAGAGACCCAACTGCACGTTCCGGGCGGTTATCATCTCGGCCACATCGAAGCGTATGGCACACAGATAGGCCAGAATGATGGCCGCACCGATGGTGACAACCGGAATGGCGGTGGAAATCATTCCCGTACCCACACCGGAAATGATGACGGTGGCGGGTCCCGTCTCGGCACTCTTGGCAATCTTTCTCGTGGGTTTGAAGGTGTGGGAGGTGTAGTACTCGGTCGCGCGGCCGATGATTACACCCGCCAGCAGTCCCACAACCACCGAGCATGAGAGCCACGCCCAATTGGGAATGCCGAGCAGCCACAGAATGACGAACGTGGCCACCGTAATCAGCACCGAACTGAGATTTGTTCCGAACGAGAGCGAGCCCAACAACATCTTCATTGTCGCACCCTCCCGGGTACGCACAGTGAATATTCCTATGATTGAGAGGAAGATACCCACAGCCGCGATGAGCATGGGGGCGATGATGGCTTTAATCTGCATCTCGGCACCCGAGGCCATGAAGGCCGCCGCACCCAGAGCCGCGGTGGAGAGCACCGAACCGCAATAGCTCTCATAGAGGTCGGCACCCATGCCTGCCACATCACCCACATTGTCGCCCACATTGTCGGCAATGGTGGCGGGATTGCGCGGGTCGTCCTCCGGAATTCCGGCCTCCACCTTACCCACAAGGTCGGCACCCACGTCGGCCGCTTTGGTG
The DNA here is from genome assembly GCA_045597245.1 of Tidjanibacter sp. Lineage (GTDB taxonomy): Bacteria > Bacteroidota > Bacteroidia > Bacteroidales > Rikenellaceae > Tidjanibacter. Next base: position 246 of record JAZODY010000279.1, on the reverse strand, counting down.
TAGATACCGCCGCCCACTCTCGCAAACAGAGCCTGAGTGGAGGCACCCATACCGAATGTGAGCATGGTGGTCGTGATGGTGACAAGTTTCATCGATTCGGTGGCCTCCTCCACAAACAGATTCAAAATCACATACCACAACGATATATCCAACAAACCCAAACCCACCACCACAAGACCCATCACCGCACCGCTGCGGAAAGCGACCTGCAAACCTTTGTTGAGCGAGGTGCGGGCGGCATTTGCC
>JAZODY010000278.1:0-3341 GCA_045597245.1 Tidjanibacter sp. | reverse complement strand
TGGAGGCGGAGCAGGCGTCGGGGGAGGTGTCGTTCATTGCCGAGTATGAGGTGAATTATGTCTATGATAAGGGGACCCGTCTTGCGGGTGAGAGCCGCAGAAATCTGCGTGTGAAGGACGACTTCGACCACACAACGGAGTATGAATATCGTGTTTTCGATTCGGTTGGCAATTGGTTGCAGGCCGTCAAACGTACCGTATATGAGGATGGCTCGCACGTGGAGCATCTCATCGAGCGCACCATAACTTACCATCCTTGAACCGCGAACGATGGATGGAATCGGAGATTAAAAAAAGCGACACACATAGATGCGTCGCTTTTTTGTTTTGTGAGTTGCATGGATACAGGGTATATTTTGAGTGTCGTTTTTCGGATTAGCGCCTCGGATTGCGCGATTTTCCGGACGGCGTGTCACTCCCGACACAATACCCTCTTGACAGCGTGATGCTATTCGTATTGTGCAATGCCCTTCGGGTTGCGTGCTGTCCTTCGGATTGTACGATGTCCTTCGGATTCCCCACCCCTGAATTTAAAGCCACTTTTTGTGTTTGAAGAACCAGTAGGTTACACCCAGCAACAGCAACATCAGCAATATGGCGAATGGGTAACCCAACTTCCAATTCAGTTCGGGCATATACTTGAAGTTCATTCCGTACATGCTGGCGATGAATGTCGGCGGAAGGAAGAACAGCGAAGCCACCGTGAAGATACGTGTCACGTTGCTCTGGTCGATGTTGATAAGACCGAGGGCTGTGTCTTGCAGGTAGTCCAGACGCTCGAAACTGAAATCGGCATGGCTGATGAGCGAATTGACGTCGCGTACCATCAGTTGAAGATGGGGGTAGATGTCATTGGGGAAACGCTCGCTTCGCTGAATGCCCGAGAGTACACGCTGACGGTCGAAGATGTTTTCTCGAATCATCATGGTGTTCTCCTGCAATTGGTTGATGCGTTTCAGGTCCTCTTTGTCCACAATGCCGTCCAGAGAGATGTCCTTGCTCAATGCGGCAATCTGCTTGGCCACACTCTCCACGAGGTCGGCATCGGCATCGATGCGCACTTCCAGAATGGAGATTAAGAGGTGGTATCCGGTGGGGTAGGCCCTGTTGTTCATCTGCAATCGTTTCTCGGTCTCCTTGAAGGTGCGTAACTCGCGACCGTGGGTGGTGATGAGCACACCCTCGCAGATGATGAACGAGACGGGTTCCACTATGAATCCCTCGGGCGTGGAGATGAAGAAACTTGCATTGGAGTAGATGGCGTTCTCGGTCTCCGAATATTTCGAGGAGCTCTCGATTTCTTCAATCTGCTGACGGGTCATCAGATTCACCTCCATGAAGTTCTCCACCGTTTTCTGTTCCTTTATGGTGGGGGACATCAGGTCAATCCAGAGAATATCGTCGTAGCCCAATTCGTCGAAAAGGGCCACGTCGGCATTGCGAACGATTTTATTGTGTTGTTTAAGATAGAGCGTAATCATGGCGCCGGAGTCTGTTACGGGATTAAGAATCGGGTTGTCTTAATGGTCCGACGGGCGTTTACGGCTGCCGTCGGGGTTTCACCGTTCCCCTCTTCAACCCGGGTTGGCATGCAGAGCCGTGCTGCCCGAACGGAACGACGGTTTGTATGCCCACCGGTTTTTATCGTAAGACAATGACAATAAGGCCTCCTCTGCGGCGGGTCTCAATCCTGCTGCATGGCGTTGGTGCGGGTGACTGCCCGCCATGATTTTTATCGATGCCGAAGAGTGATTTTTGTGGCCGCCCGAGCGGAGCATGCGCTCAATACCGCACACCGAAGGCACCGTATTCGATAACGATACGACGGCTGTTTTTATCAGAATAACCATCATCCATACTGTGCCAATTTTAGTTCAACAATCTTTTGCTCAGTGGCTTGTCTTCATGCCGAAGACTTCTTGTGCTGCGTTGCGTTCAACGTACACTCCACCCCAATCACTGCAAAATTACACTTTTCTCCCAATTTTCAAACATTTTTGTCCGATTTTTCTCTCTGTCGGTTGCTCTTTTCGTTGAAGGACGAATGGCTGAGAAACGAAAATCTTAGTATCTTTGTGGAAAGTTCATAAGCAAAACAGAAACAAAACCGTCTCAAAAATCATGACAAATCTCGAATATTTTGCCTCGCCGTTTCCCGACGATGTGCTGGCCGAACGATTCTCGCGTTTGCGCCATGTGGCTCTCGACATGGATGGAACGATTTACATGGGCTCCACGCTCTTTCCCTATACCATTCCATTCTTGCAACAACTCGACCGCATGGGTATAGGCTATTCGTTCCTCACCAACAATCCATCACGCAACGTGGGCGACTATCTGAAAAGGCTCTCCTCGCTCGGCATACCCGCCACCGAGCAACAGATGTACACTACTTCGGTGGCCACCATCAACTTTCTGCGTATCAACCATCCCGATATAAAACGTCTCTTCATCCTCGGTACACCCAGCATGACACGTGAGTTTGAGCAGGCAGGATTCATCTCAACGGCCGACAGTGCCGATGACGAGCCGGATGCGGTGGTGGTGGGCTTCGACATGAGCCTCTCTTATGAGCGTCTGTGTCGTGCCGCGTGGTGGATTTCGCAGGGGAAGTACTATCTGGCAACCAATCCCGACCGCGTGTGCCCCACCGACCAACCTACCGTATTGGTAGATTGCGGTTCCATCTGTGCCGCCATAGAGCATGCCGTCAATCGCAATCCCGATGTGGTAATCGGCAAACCCAACCCCGAGTTTTTGCAGGGACTTGCCGAGCGATTCGATGTGCGTCCCCACGAGATGGCCGTTATCGGCGACCGTCTTTACACCGATGTGGCCGTTGCGCTCAATGCCGGTGCCACCGGAGTGTTGGTGCTTTCGGGTGAGACCACCGTTGAACAGGCCCGAAAGGCGAGTCCGAAACCACATCTCACTCTGGGCGACATCTCCGATTTCGGTCTGCTGCTCGAAAAGTACAGATAGAGAGGTGCAAAACAAAAAAAGCCGCGAATTTTTCGCGGCTTTTTTGTTTATTAAGATTTTCACACACACACTCTCTCTCTCTCTTGTTTATCGCTTCTCACTTCGCCTCGTGCATACCTTTGCGCCCTCTTTTTGTGTCCGTCTTTTATTCGGCCGCATGGAGCCGACCGGACCCTATTTCAAACGGTTGGTCTTGCTCTCGGGGAAGACGATGCTGGGCTTGAACGACTTGGCCTCCTCGAAATCCATCTGGGCATAGGAGACTATTATCACAAGGTCGTCCACATTAATCTTGTGGGCCGCAGCTCCGTTGATGCAAATCATTCCGCTGCCCTCCTCGCCACGTATGGTGTAGGTTT
>JAZODY010000277.1:0-1858 GCA_045597245.1 Tidjanibacter sp. | reverse complement strand
TGTAGCGCAAATCTGCGTTGCATAATGTGATTTTCTCAAAACTTTTGAGCTTTTCAACTATCTAAATTTTGCCCCTTCCCAAAAAAAATCCACAGCAACAAACAAGCCTGCCTAACAAAAAAACTTGTTAGACAGGCTCTTGTTGTTTCAAGAAAAAGACCAGAAAATTGATAGAGCGGAAGTACGGAGTTGTGAAAAAACAGGCAACTTTGCAATCCGAATATAAAACGACACAGCAACAAAGTCATGAAGAGAATAACAAATCCCTGGGACGGTGTGGAGGAATACAACTGTTTCGGTTGCTGCCCCACAAATCCGTACGGTCTTAAAATGGAGTTTTATGAAGATGGCGAGGACATCGTAAGCCGCTGGATTCCGAAACAGCACTTTCAAGGTTGGGTGAACACATTGCATGGCGGGATACAGGCAACTCTTGCCGACGAGATAAGCAGTTGGGTGATTTTCAGGAAGTATCAGACAAGCGGCGTCACCTCAAAGATGGAGATAAAATATATGAAACCCATCCTCACGACCGAGCCCCACATAACTCTCAGGGCGAGGGTGAAAGAGCAACGGCGCAACATAATTTACATCGATGTGGAGATTTTCAACTCGCAGGACGAATTATGCGCCTGCGCCCTCTGCATCTATTTCACATTCCCGAAAGAGAAAGCACATGATGAGTTCCACTTCAAGGAGTGCGCTGTGGAGGAGTAAATCAGTGATGGCGAAAAACAGACCTTGATTATTTAACCATAAAGCATCAAAAAAGAAAAGACATTACGGCTGCCACGACACTCTTTGCGCTACAATCATGCGGATGAGGTGAGCCACAATCCCAATGCGGAATTGCCGATAACCGCCCCACAGAAACCCCGAAAACAGAGGCGCACGTGAATCACGTGCGCCTCTGTTTTGTTTATTCCGCCTTATCTGTCATATACTCTTTAAGTTTCTCAACCCAATCGGGCAACAGAGGCATGGATAGCTGTTTCTCGAAATCGAAACCGACCACTACGGTGCGACAAACGGAATTGACGCGCTGTTTGTTACGGTCGATGAGTCGCTGTAAAAACGTAAAACTCTTGGTTCCTATCTTCTCGATGGCGGTCTCGACATATACCTCGTCATGATACTTTGTTTGAGCGAGATAGTCGCTGTGAACCGACACGATGACCAATGAATCTTTATGCCAATTCATACTCTCTCCAAGCACATTCGCATAGAAATCCGTTTTGCCCAAGTCGTAATAGTTCTGAATATTGACGTTATTGACATGACCGAACAAATCGACGTCGGAAAAACGCATCTGAATCTCGGTAATCAACTTTTTACCCATACTATATCTCTCTTATCTTATAATCTTAAACTCTCCGCCCTCGCCCAACATGATTATCGAAGAGGGTTTGCGCGTGGGATGTCCCTCCATTCGGGGCGAAACTACAAAATCAACACCCTGCTTTATCGACTCCGATATGTCGTCAAAACCGAGCGGTGTCGCTTCTCCCGAGATGTTTGCCGAGGTAGACACCAACGGCCGACCCATTCGGGCAATCAGCCGACGACAGAACTCATGGTCGGGAACCCTCACCGCCAAAGTTCCCTCCTCGGGAATGAGATTTTCGGCCACCCCTCCCGCATTCGGCAGAATCAGGGTTAGCGGTTTGTCGGAAAGTTCCAACAGGTCCCATGCCACCGCGGGTGTCTTGGAGAAATAGCGCGCCACATTGTCCACCTTATCGACGAGCACAATCATCCCCTTCTTGTTCACCGAACGTTTCAAATCATAGATTTTCTGCACCGCCTTGCTGTTTGTGGCATCGCAACCGACCCCCCAGACCGTATCGGTGGGATAGAG
>JAZODY010000276.1:0-3366 GCA_045597245.1 Tidjanibacter sp. | reverse complement strand
TGCCGCTGCCCACATCGCCCTGCAACAGACGATTCATCTGGTGTCCCGTCACGGTGTCGGAGCGTATCTCTTTTATCACCCTTTTCTGCGCACCGGTGAGTTGAAAAGGAAGACGGTTGTTGTAAAAGTCGTTAAAGTTCTCGCCCACACGATTGAACACAAATCCATTGGCCAGCGTGGTACGCTTGGTCTTGCGCGACAGAATGCTCAGCTGTATACCGAAGAGTTCCTCGAACTTCAATCTGTACTGCGCCTGCGCCAATTGCTGTGGCGACTGCGGGAAGTGGATGTTGTAGAGCGCCTCTTTAAGCGGCATCAGCCCGTTGGAGTTGCGGATGTAGTCGGGGAGCGTTTCGCGGATGTGCTCCGCCGCCTTCTGCCAGAGGGTACATACCAGATTGTATATCTCCTTCGATGTCAGTCCCGATGAATTGAGCCGCTCGGTGGTGCTGTACACACCCTGAATGCCGTAGTTGGGACGACCGGCGAGCTTCTCGGTAAGTTCCACCTCGGGATGCACCATGTTGAACTCACCCTTGAAGAAGGTAGGCTTGCCGAAGATGAGGTATTCGCGCCCCACCTCCAATCGTTTCTCTATCCACTTTATACCCTTGAACCAGAGCAGCTCCGTTGTTCCGCTGCCGTCGGATACGGTGACTATGAAACGTCTCTTCGATTTCTCGCCCTGATAAGAGAAACCGCGCACGCGTGCTCTTATCTGAACATGAGTGGTCACCTGCTCGTTAATCTCGGCTATGCGATAGACTCGTGTGCGGTCCATGTAGCGGAAGGGGAAATGATAGAGCAGGTCGTGGAGCGTGAATATGGAGAGTTCCTTGTTCAGCAACTCGGCCCGTCGTTCGCCCACTCCCGTGAGATACTTTATGTCGTTTTGCAGAAAATCGGACATGGTCGGTTTGCACTCTGTTTTGCGTGGTAGGCCTTCTACCTCTTCACAAATTTAATTCATCCGTTGCAAAATTCCGCTTTGCGAGTGGAAAAAAGAGTGGTCGACGGTCGATTTTTTGAATTTGTGTCCCGATGCGGAGAGAAAAGGGGACCGGAAAGAGCTAATTACGGGAATGTTTCTTAACTTTGCGTTGTTATGAAGAGATATTGCAAATCATTGACCCGTTACTGTCGTCGTGACAGTTGTGCGGTGCGAGTGGGCGGAATACTCCTCGGCGCCGACCATCCCGTGGCCGTACAGACCATGACCAATACCGACACCAATGACACCGAGGCCTGCGTGGAGCAGATTCGTCGTGTGGTGGAGGCAGGGGGCCGCATCATCAGACTCACCACTCAGGGGGTAAAGGAGGGACGCAATCTGGCAGAGATTGTGCCTGCCGTCAAGGCCATCTGTTCCGACGTGGCCATTGTGGCCGATGTTCATTTCGTACCGGCGGTGGCAGCCGTTGCGGCGGAGTATGCCGACAAGGTGAGAATCAATCCGGGCAACTATAACGACAAGGGCGGCGACTTCGAGGCACTCATAGAGCAGTGTCGCCGTCGTGGCGTGGCATTGCGCATAGGAGTCAATCACGGTTCGCTCTCGAAACGCATCATGGATGAGTGGGGCGACACGCCGCAAGGCATGACTGCTTCGGCCATGGAGTTTCTGAGAGTGTGCAAGGAACGCGATTTCAATCAGGTGGTGGTGTCGATGAAGTCGAGCAATGTGCGTGTAATGGTCTACGCTTATCGCATGTTGGCTGCCGCCATGATGGAAGAGGGGATGAACTACCCGATACATCTGGGCGTTACGGAGGCAGGCAATGCCGACGAGGGACGTATAAAATCGGCGGTGGGAATAGGAGCGCTGTTGGCCGACGGAATAGGCGATACGCTGCGTGTCTCTCTCACCGAGGCTCCCGAGAACGAAATTCCGGTGGGACTTATGCTGGCCGACTGCTTTGCCAATCGTGCGGGCGAAGGATGTGACGAGTGCGGTTCGGAGTTCTTCTCTCCCTTTGAGTATCGCCGTCGCAAGAGTGATGCAGTGGGCCGATTGGGCGGTGACGGAGTGCCGTTGATGTGGAGCGAGATGACGGAGCAAGAGCGCGATGGAGCGGTGGTAATCGAGGCACAGGGTTGCAATCCGGTCGGAGAGTGGCGCAGGGCGGTGTTGGAGATGTGCGAACGGGGCGACAACCGACCCGTCGTACTGAGAAGACGCTATGATGGTACGGATACCGAGAGGCTGGCCGTAGAATCGGCCGCCGACTTCGGAGTGATGTTCATCGACGGCCTTGCAGACGGGCTCGACATTGTGTGCGAAGGCGTGGCGCAGGAGCGTCTTGATGCTGTGGCTCTCAACATATTGCAGGCCTCGCGAGTGAGAATCAGCAAAACAGAATACATAGCCTGCCCGGGATGTGGTCGCACCATGTACGACTTGCAAGGGGCATTGGAAGAGATAAAAAGCCGTACATCACATTTGAAAGGACTCAAAATAGGAGTGATGGGCTGCATCGTGAACGGACTGGGCGAGATGGCCGATGCCGACTACGGATACATAGGAGCCGGTCGCGGCAACATATCGCTCTATCGCGGGCGCGAACTTGTGAAGAAAAACATACCGCAGCAGCAGGCTGTCGAACAACTCGTGGAACTCATCAAGGCCGACGGTCGTTGGGCAGAGCCTGAGGAGGCAGAGAGATGAAGATTCTGCCATTGACATATCTGGGCAACACAGAGTGGTTTTCGCAGTTGCTCGGTGGGGATTGCGTGGTGGACCTCGGAGAGAACTATGTAAAACAGAGTTGTCGCAACCGTTGTGAAATCTATTCGGCCAACGGAGTGATGCCTCTCACCGTCAATGTGGTCAAGGGAGGCAGCTACAAAAAAAAGCCGATGCGCGACATGCGCATCGACTATTCCAAAAGGTGGCAACATCAACATTGGGTCTCCATCTGTTCGGCTTATAAGAAGTCGCCCTATTTCGACCACTATGCCGAGCATTTCGCCCCTTTCTATGAGAAACATTTCGACTTTCTGACCGATTTCAATCTCGAACTGCTCTCCCTGCTGCTCTCTCTCATGGGAGCCGAAGTCGAGTTGCGCACTTCGCAAAGTTATATCCATCCCGCGCCCGAAGACATCGACCTGCGTCATCGCACGTTCCTCTCTTCGGAGCCGTCGCCGCTCTGCACGCCGCCCGACTATTTTCAGGTTTTTACCGAGCGACAACCTTTTGTGGGCGGTCTGTCGGTGCTGGACCTCTTCTTTTGCGAGGGACGCGAGGCTACAACTCTCTTGAAAAGTTCTGAGCCACGTTTATGATGGTGGCATCGCGATAATCGCCGGCTTTTATTTCAATCTCGTTGTCGCCATCCGCGAGCATCACATCATCCCATATGAGCA
>JAZODY010000275.1:0-8163 GCA_045597245.1 Tidjanibacter sp. | reverse complement strand
GCGGAGCAGAGAGAGAAGATGTGTCGAGTATGACGGATGGGTGCGAGGGATTGCGTGACAAGGCAGAAGAAAACAGGAATGATGAAATAAAAACTTAAAACAAACACTAAAACTTAAAGTCTAATTAATTAAATTCAAACTATGAAAAAACTTTTTTTGATTCTTTCAGTAGTAGGCGCAATGAGCCTTTCGACTGTTAATGTTTTTGCACAGGACGCTGAGGCTGCTGCCGAGCAGACCGAGGTTGTTGCCGATGAGGCTCCCGCCGCTCCCGTTGCCGACCTCACCGATGAGACCGCTGTTGAGGGTGAGCCTCTTCATCAGGTAATCAAACAGAAATTCCTCGAGGGTGGTGCCGGTTGGATGGCTCCTCTGTTGGTGTTCCTCGTATTGGGTCTGGCTATCTGTATTGAGCGTATCCTCTATCTGAGCCTTTCGAAGACCAATGCTAAGAAGTTCATCGAGGGTTACGAGAAGACTCTCAACGAGCAGGGTGTAGAGGCAGCTTTGGAGTATTGCCGCAACGCTCGCGGTCCTATCGCAAGCATTTTCTATCAGGGTACCAGCCGTTACGGCGAGGGTCTGGACGTTGTTGAGAAGGCAGTTGCTTCTTACGGTTCGGTTCAGAACGGTTTGATGGAGAGCGGTCTGACTTGGATTCAGCTCTTTATCGCCATCTCTCCCTCTTTGGGTTTCATGGGTACCGTAGTAGGTATGATTGGTGCATTCGACGCTATTCAGGCTGCCGGTGACGTATCTCCCACTCTGGTTGCAGGTGGTATCAAGGTCGCTCTGTTGACCACTCTGGCAGGTCTTATCGTTGCTGTGATTTTGCAGTTGTTCTACAACTACATCGTTAGCAAAATCGACAGCCTCGTAATCGACATGGAGGACAGCTCTATCATCTTGGTAGACATCCTGACCGCTTACAGCAAGAAATAATTGCAATCAATCAGTAATCGATAAAATCACACTAAGACTATGAAGTGGATTAAGTATATACAATATATATTCTTGGCAATATCCGTTGCTACGTTGGCCTACCTTGTGTTCACTATGACTCAGGGTACCGTTGACGCAGGTGTGGATATCATGCTCAAATGGGCATACTTCTCGCTTGCAGCTTGCGTGATTGTTGCCTTGGTATTCCCCATTGCTGATTTGTTCACCAATCCTAAGGGCGCAATTAAGACTTTGGTTTATTTGGTGGCATGTGTGGCAATCATCGGTGGTTGCTATATGATGTCGAGCGCTGAGCCCGTTGTCAATTCGGCAGGTGGTTTCTTTGAGGACCCCTTCACTTTGAAGGTAACCGATACGGGTCTTTATACGGCCTATATCGCAATGGCACTCTCTATCGTTGCCGCTATCGGCAGCGAGATTGCGGCAGCATTGAAGTAGTAAACTTTTAAACCCATAGATAATTTATGGCAAACAAAAAGAAGACTCCGGAAGTAAATGCGAGTTCAACGGCCGATATCGCCTTCATGCTCCTTATCTTCTTCCTTGTCGCTACGACAATGAATGTTGATTCGGGTATCAACCGCGTATTGCCTCCTTGGAGTGAAAATCAGGACCAGACTGATGCCCCCGAAATTAAGGAGCGCAACCTGATGTCCGTACACGTGAATATGTACGACCAGATTGCAATGATGGGCGAGTTGGTTCATATTTCTCAGGTGAAGGATAAAGCTAAGGAATTCATTCTGAATGCTAATGATGACGAGTCGTTGCCCGAGAAGGAGATAACCGAGGTGGACCTCATTGGTCCTTACCCCATCAGTCAGGGCGTTATCTCGTTGCAGAATGACCGTGCAACCAGCTACGAGACTTACATTCAGGTTCAGAACGAGCTTACTAAGGCCTTCAATGAGATTCGTGAGGAGTTGTCGATGATGAAATTCGGCAGCGAGTTCGCGGAACTTACCGAGGACCAGCGTAATGCAGTTCAGAAAGCAGTTCCTTTGAAGATTTCCGAGGCAGAACCTAAAAATATTGGAGGAAATTAATATGGCAGTAATCAAGCAAAAAGGAAGCAAAGAGACGCCGGGTATCTCGACGAGTGCACTTCCCGATATTATTTTCATGATTCTGTTCTTCTTCATGGTGTCTACCACTATGCGTGAGGTTGAGTTGGCCGTACAGTTCACCGCACCCTCTGCAACCGAGATTGTGAAGTTGGAGAAGAAATCATTGGTAAGTTTCATCTATATCGGTCAGCCCATCAAACAGTTGCAGGAGCAGCTCGGTACGGCTCCCCGTATTCAGCTGAATGATAAGTATGTCAGAACCGACAATGTGGCCGAAATCGGTCAGTTCATCGCTTCGGAGCGAGAGAAACTGAATGAGGCCGACCGTTCGTTCATGACGGTAAGTATCAAGGCTGATAAGAGCACCCGCATGGGTATCATCACCGATGTAAAACAGGAGTTGCGTCGTGCAAACGCACTGAAAATCAGTTATGCAGCCGCTAAGGCTATCGACTAATCGCAACTTGTGATATACGTGAAAAAGAGTGCCTCACTAATGTGGGGCACTTTTTTTATTCTTTCTGTAAATGACTTTTGAACGGATGATTGACAGGTGGTGAGTCTGTAATATTTAATCATAAGACGAGACTGAATGAAATTAATAAAGACGCAGGTGTCTATCTTCCCGTATGATTCACTATATTTGCATATAAACCGAAAACAAAAATATCATGACACTCGAACAACAGATACAGAAAGATATCATGACCGCAATGAAGGCTCATGAGCAGGTACGCTTGGAGGCATTGCGTGCGGTGAAGTCGGCCATTTTGGTAGCCAAGACCGCTGCCGCAAATGTGGAACTGACCGATGCGGACGTGGTGAAGATTATGCAGAAACAGGTGAAACAGCGCAAGGAGTCGGCCCAAATGTATATTGATGCCGGCAGGCCCGAACTTGCCGACAATGAACTTGCTCAGGCGGCATTCATCGAGGTTTATCTGCCAAAGCAGCTCGATGAGGCCGAGTTGGAGGCGCGCTTGAAGGAAATCATTGCCGAGGTGGGAGCCACGTCGCCTGCCCAGATGGGTGCGGTGATGGGGATGGCCACCAAGCGTCTGGCCGGTCTGGCAGATGGCCGCATGATTTCGGCGGTGGTCAAACGCTTGCTGTCGTAACTTTATAGCGGTCTTTCAGGCTTGTGTACGAGGAATCGTAAAACCAAAGAGCCACGAGAATTGTTCTCGTGGCTCTTTGGTTTTACGACCGAATCGCCCGAACCGATAATGGCAACCGATACCGAGCGACCGTCGTTATTCAATTATCTGCCCGGACGGTTCTGCGACGAGAAGGTCAGCGAACCGCTATCCTCAAATACGCAGCCGAAGTAAGTGGCTTTTATGTCGATACTTATGGGCTTGTCGTAGCCATACTGCTCGGCCGAGAGTGTGAGCGTGCGACCCGTTCCGGCGGGCTGACCGTTGATGGTCCACTCACAGGTGTCGTAGTCGAGCTGTGCGTCGAGTGTGTACTCGGTTGCCACGTCATTATAGACCACGATGTCTTTCTCTATTGTTTCAATCATGTTTTGCAGACGTGCGTGCATACCGTTCTTTCTTCCGTCGGCCGCAACGCCGCTCTTGGCACTTACTCCACGTCCCTTGCTCATATCCTGAACATATCTGATATTCCAGAACTTACCGAGGTCCGAACCCAAGTAACGACCCATGCCGCTGGGCTGGTTGTAGGCTATGTTCTGTGTCAGCACGCTCATGCGGTAGATGTTCTCGCTCATGAGGGGATAGAATCGGTAGTCGGTGGGGAAGTCGGTCATGTAGATGCGAATCTCCTTGTTGTCTTGGGTACGTGTAACGAGTTCCTCGCGCCAGTCGCCGAAGAGGTCGGCCGATATGCACGGATTCGATTTAGAACCGTTGTTGGCCGCAATGTTCTCCATGTCCGGCAGGTCTATGGGCACAACGCCATCGCCGGTCCACTTGGTGATACGCATCACACGCATCAACTCTTTGGGAGTGGCCTGCTGCACGCCCGGCACTCTGCGAGGCATGAGAGCCCTGAGAGCTTCGGGCATCTGGCCGCCCGACGGGGTGAACTCGGTGTCGCCCAAGTAGTAACCGTCGAGTACCTCGCGATTGAGGTCGCCGTCCCACCAGATGGAGAAGTTGGTGCCCGGAACATACTCGCTGATGAATCGTCCGTCGGCCGTATAGACACCCTCGCTGCTCGATGTCCACACCTCGGCTCCTTTGAATCGGGGGTCGATGTCGAGCGATGCGGCACGACCAACGTCGGCCACACCCGGGATACCCCAAATCAACTGACCCGTCAAAGCATCGCGCATCTCCGAGTTTGCGGGACCCGGGGTGTTCTCGTGCGACTGCCATACTTCCAGACCCGGACGCTCCAAGATGATATCGCTCAGATACATGGCGTCGCCATGACCCAGACCGGTGGAGTATATTCCCGTTCCGTCGTGGTCAATCAGACAGGCTCCGTACATAATCTCATCTTTGCCGTCGCCATCCACGTCGCCTATGCGCAGGTTGTGGTTGCCCTGACCTTCATACTCTTTCCATTCGCCATCATTGGCCGTCGTGTCGAAGGTCCAGCGTTTCGTGAGTTTGCCGTCGCGCCAATCCCACGCCTCCAATACGGTCTTGGCATAGTAGCCTCGGCAGATGAGGATGCTGGGGCGCTCGCCATCGAAGAAACCGGCACCGCCCAGATAGCGGTCCACGCGGTTACCTGTGTTGTCACCATAGTCGAATTCGCCGCCGCGAGGGATGAAATCGGTGCGAGCCAACTCTTTACCCGTTGCTCCCTCTATAACGCTCAGAAACTCGGGGCCGTCAAGAATCTTTCCATATCCGCGCTGGCCGCGTTCGGTGATGCGATAGTCGGTTTTGCCATCGCCATTGGTGTCCCCAATCACCGAGCCGTCACCGAATTTGGTGCCCTCGGCGGTCTTCACTGCCAACTCGGCCTTGCCGTCGCCGTCGAAGTCGTAGAGCGACATCTGGGTGTAGTGGGCACCCTGACGGATGTTCAGGCCCAAATCAACACGCCACATGAACGTACCATCCAACTCATAGGCGTCGAGCAGTGTACCCTCTGTGCAGAGGCCGCCGCCGCCATTGTCGTACTCGGTGGTCACGAGTTTCACGACAATCTCATATGAGCCGTCGCCATCGAGGTCGCCAACGGTGGCGTCGGTAGGAGTGTAGGTGCCATACTCAAAGCCATCCACCGGCTGAACGGGGATGCTGAGGTAGGGTTTCTCGGCAATCTGCGGGGTGAGTGTGAAACTTGCCTCCTCGTTGCTACCCGCCACCTTCACTATATAGGTATTGTCGATGCTCACATCCACTCCCTCATCGGTGAAGAACGTAGATTTGGTAAGCGGCTCGCTGTTCAGCTTAACGGCCTCGCCATCGCCGCTTTTGCGATAGAGGTCGAATGCGGTCTCCACCGGCTCTCCATTCAGGAAACGCCAGCTCACCGACACCTTGCCCTCTCCGTTATGGATGGCCACCAAACCGCGATTGAGCACCTCTTTCTGCATCTTGTCGTAGTTGTAGTTCATGCCGGGAGTTGCGCTCTGTTTCGCACTCTCGCCACAGCAACCGGCCAACAAGAGTGCCGGTAACAGATACAATAGTCTCTTCATATTATTGTCGCTTTATAGTTGTTTGATTGTTTATAGTCGGTCGGCGTAACCCATTTCGTTGCGCCGACCGACTATTGTTGAATTTTCTGCTGTTTTTAGAACTCCCAGTTGCCGGTGCGGAATGCATCGCGCTCCGACCATTCGCCCTTCTTGCCCTGTTCCGAGGAGAAGGTTACTGTGCCCTCTCCCTCAAACACCTCGCCTTTATAGGTGGTTCTGATGCCGATTTTGATGGGCTTGTCGTAGCCGTATTCTGCCTGAGTGAGCGTGAGTTTGCGCTCGTTGCCGGCCACCTTGCCGTTTACGGTCCACTCATAGCTGTCGTAGTCGAGTCTTGCATCGAGAGTGTATTTGTCGGCTATGTTGCTGTAAACCACAATGTCGTTCAACTCTTTCTCAGTGGTTCCCTGCAAGCGGCCGGCCAGACCTCTGGGGCGCGGAACGCCACGCTGGAAGCCCTGACTCATGTCGCGGATGTTTCTGATTTCCCAGAACTTGCCGAGGTCCGAACCCAAGTAGTAACCCGTTTCGGGCGGCTGGTTGTAGGCGATGTTCTCGGTCAGTACGCTCATGCGATATACGGGGTCGCTCATGAGGGTGTGGAAACGATAGTCGGTGGGGAAGTCGGTCATGTAGATGCGCAACGATTTGTTGTCCTTTGTGCGTACCACCAACTCCTCGCGCCAGTCACCGAACAGGTCGGCCGAGATGGCAGGATTTGCTTTGGTGCTGTTGTTGGCCGAGATGTCGTCCTCGTCGGGCAACACAAAGCGGTCCACACCGTTGCCGTTCCATTTGCTAATCTGCATTATGCGGTTGCTCTCCATTCTGGGCATACCCTGCGGACGCTGGCCCGGCTGCATCTGCGGACGCGGAGCCTGAGGTGTGTTCTGTGCTTCGGGGTTGGGTTTGATGTGACCGTCGAGGAGCTCTCTGTTGAGGTCGCCGTCCCACCAGATTGCGAAATTCACGCTCGGTTTAACCTCGGTGATGATGCGACCGTCCACAGTGTAGGTGCCGTCCGTACCCGACGACCATGCCTCCCAACCCGGGAAACGGGGGTCGATGTCGGCCGACATTGCGCGGCCTATGTCGCTCGACGAGGGGAAGCCCCAGAGCAGTTCGCCCGTTGCGGCGTCGCGCATCTCCGAGCCGGCACGCAGCGGAGAGGTCTCATGGCACTGCCATACCTCCAAACCCGGACGGGCAGGCCACAAGTCAGACATGTGCATTGCGTCGCCATGTTCCAAACCGGTCGAGTAGCCTCCCGTTCCGTCGTGGTCAATCATGCACGAGCCATACACTACCTCATCCTTGCCATCGCCATCAACATCACCGATGCGCAGGTTGTGATTGCCCTGTTTCTCGTAGGCCAGATATTCGTCGTCGTTGGCGGTGGTGTCGAATCTCCAACGTTTCGTCAGTTTGCCGTTGCGCCAATCCCAAGCCTCCAACACAGTGCGCGAGTAGTAGCCGCGGCAGATGAGAATGCTGGGGCGCTGACCGTCGAAGTAGCCTGCACCGGCAAGGAAACGGTCCACGCGATTACCCTCGGCGTCACCGAATGAGTAGGTGTCGTCGCGCGAGATGTAGTCGGCACGTGCCAACTCCTTACCCGTCGCACCGTCGATAACACTCAGGAACTCGGGACCTTCCAGAATCATTCCGTATGTTCTCGACTCGGGGTCGAGGTTGCGGTAGTCGGTTCTGCCGTCACCGTCGGTGTCGCCAATCACACTGCCGTCGGCAAACTTGGTGCCTTCGGCGGTCTTCACTGCCAACTCGGCCTTGCCGTCACCATCGAAGTCGTAGAGCGACATCTGGGTGTAGTGGGCACCCTGACGGATGTTCAGACCCAAATCCACACGCCACATGAACGTGCCGTCCAACTCGTAGGCATCAATCAACAGACCCTCCTCGGCGATACCTGCGCGCGAGTTGTCGTAGGTTCTGGTTTCGAGTTTCACAACAATCTCCAACTCTCCGTCGCCATCCAAGTCGGCAACGCTTGCATCGTTGGGCGTGTGATGACCATACTCATAGCCCTCGACCTCCTTGATGGGGATTTCCAGATAGGGCTTGGCCGCCTTGACTGCGGTGAGTGCATACTCTGCGCCCGACTCCACATCGGACGCTCCGCTTACTTTCACTGTGTAGATATTGTCGATGGCGGTATCCACATTCTCATCCACATAGAATGTGGACTCGGTAATGGGGGTGCTGTTGAGTTTCACAGCCTCTCCGTTACCGCTTTTGCGATAGAGGTCGAAAGCGACATCGATGGGGTCGCTCTCCTGATAACGCCAACTTACCGAAACCTTGCCCTCACCGTTGTGGATGGCAACAAGGCCTCTGTTGAGTTGCTCTTTCTGTATTTTGGCCGAGTAGTTGGGGCCTTTGCTTTTTTCCACCGTCGGCAACGTTGCAGTGCACCCAGACTATGAGGACCGCGGATATATGGGGATAATGATGAACGAGGCTATGGCAGAGCTCGGAAGAATAGGC
>JAZODY010000274.1:0-5064 GCA_045597245.1 Tidjanibacter sp. | reverse complement strand
CCTACTTCAACCGAGCCATAATCCGTACCCAGATAGGCGACTACAATCGCGCTCTGGAAGATTACAATACGGTGGTCACCTACACGCCCAACAACGTGTTGGTCTACTACAATCGCGCCCTGCTCTATTCGCGTTTGGGAGAGTATGCGGCCGCATTGAACGACTACAACAAAGCCATAGAGCTCTACCCCGACTTTGCAAATGCCTACCTGAATCGTTCGTCGGTGAAATACATGTTGCGTGACACACAGGGTGCCGACCGCGACAAATACATCGCCGAGGAGA
This sequence comes from Tidjanibacter sp., assembly GCA_045597245.1. GTDB lineage: Bacteria > Bacteroidota > Bacteroidia > Bacteroidales > Rikenellaceae > Tidjanibacter. Next base: position 4,779 of record JAZODY010000274.1, on the reverse strand, counting down.
AGATAGCCGAATATCGTTCGAAATTGAACGACAGCACATTCTCGATATATGCCGACACGTCGCGCAAGTTCAATCAACTGCTATCGTTCGACTCCAACTTCACCGGCAACTCGTTTGAGCATTTGGTGGATGACAACGAAATGGTGACCCTCAAACCGCTCTACAAGTTCAGTCTTATGCAGGCCGACACGGTGCATACCATAGAGGTGGAACGCTATTTCTCGCCGCGCGTGGATAAATTCATCGCCGAGGTGGGGCACGAGGCATTGGTGCTTACCTGCAAACAGAGCGACATATCACCCGACTCGCTCATAGTCATGAACGACGAATTTGCAACGGGCAGGGATTGGATTTCGCTCTTCAAACACAGCATGACGCAGAATCTGATTAAACAATATACGAGTTCGATAAACACCTACACTCAGGCCATAGACCTGCAACCGGGCAACCCGTTCCTCTATTTCAATCGAAGTGCCGCACGTGCCGAGATGACCGATTTCATCTCGTCGATAGACAACAACTATCAGCGCATAATCATAGAGAGCGACCCCGAGGCTCGTCTGCGCAACAGTTCGAAACGGACCTACAACTACGACGATGCCATAGAGGACCTCAACAAGGCGGCCAAACTATATCCCGATTGGGCCTACATATACTACAACAGGGCCAATCTGCTGGCACTTTCGGGTCAGTTCCCCGAGGCCTACGACGACTACACCAAAGCGTTGGAGCTGCATCCGAATCTGGCGGAGGCATATTTCAATCGCGGATTGGTCCAGATATACATGAAGGATACGCGCAAAGGTTGTCTCGACATCAGCAAGTCGGGCGAGTTGGGCATAAAGGAGGCCTACACAGTGTTGAAACACTACACATCGATATCTAACGAGTAGCCGCACGTTCGCGAAACCCTCAGATACAACAAGGCTATAATGCCGATTGATGTTTATGGTCGGTCTCCGGAACCGACAGCAGGCAGGCAACGGAATGAACCTACAAGACAAAAAGCAGCCGAACACATGGATTTGTGTTCGGCTGCTTTTTGTCTTATTTGTTATAGTCGTTTCGGAACAAGAACAAACGGCAAGCCCCCGTACGCCTTACGACCATTGCCGGTCGCAACACCACATCATCTCACCTCTCCTCTGCAAACTGCTCCTAAGCCAGCTGCTGCAACTCTATGAGTTTAAAATAGATTCCTTTCAAGGCCATCAATTCTGCATGGGTTCCCTGCTCGGCTATGCGCCCCTTCTCCACAACCACAATCTTGTCGGCATTGTGAATCGTGCTCAGTCGGTGAGCGATAACGATGGAGGTCCTGCCTTTGAGCAACTCGTCGAGTGCCGCCTGCACAATCTGCTCGCTCTCGGTGTCGAGTGCCGACGTGGCCTCATCGAGAATCAGAATCTCGGGATTCTTCAATACGGCACGCGCTATACTGAGTCGCTGACGCTGACCGCCCGACAATTTTGTTCCGCGGTCGCCTATGTTGGTCTGATAACCATGTTCGCTCTCCATGATGAAGTCGTGGGCATTGGCCACTTTGGCCGCCGCAACCACCTGCTCGAAAGAGGCCTCGTCGTTGCCCAGACGTATATTGTTTTCAATGGTGTCGTTGAAGAGCACCGTCTCCTGCGAAACCAACCCCAGTTTGTCGCGCAAAGAGCCTATGGTGATATCCTTCACATTGATGCCGTCGATAAGAATCTCTCCGCCCTGCACATCGTAGAAACGCGGCACGAGGTCGGAGAGCGTGGATTTTCCTCCGCCCGAGGGTCCCACCAGCGCAACCGTCTGGCCGTGCATCACATCGAAACTGACACCGCCAATCACCTCCCTGCTCTCATAAGAGAAGTGAACATCTCGAAACTCTATCTTATCCTTGAACTCTTTCAACTCCACCGCATCGGCCTTGTCGCCCACCGTAGTTTGTGCATCCAACAGAGCCATCACTCGCTCACCCGCCGCAATACCCTGATTGATATTGGCAAAGGCATCGGTGAATGCTCTTACGGGACGGGTAATCTGCGAGAAGATAGCGATGTAGGCGATGAATGCGCTTCCTGTCAGACCGTAGTCGTTGAGCACCAGATAGCCTCCGAAGACCAAGAGACCTGCCGCCGCGGTGATTCCCAGAAACTCACTCATGGGCGAGGCAAGCTGCTGGCGATACATCATCGAGCGCGAAATCTGCGAGAATTTATCATTTATTTTATAGAACTTGTCGCGGAAGAAACCCTCGGCCCCATATCCTTTTATGACCTTCATGCTGCCCAGCGACTCGTCCAAAACCGAAGTCATCTCTCCGAAACTCTCCTGTGCGGTCTTGGCAGGATGGCGCAGACGCTTCACGATGGAGCCGATTATTACAGCCACTATGGGCAGATAAACGGCCGAGAACACCGAGAGTTCCCACGAGATGGCAAACATCACCACCAGATAACCCACAATGAGGAACGGCTCGCGGAAAGCCACCTGCAAGGTGTTGGTGATGCAAAACTGAATAACCTGCACATCGGAGGTTATCTTCGACATGATGTCGCCTTTGCGCTCGTTGCTGAAATAACCCACATTGAGATTCATCAGATTGTCATACACCTCGTTGCGGATTCGTTTGAGGGTATTGATTTTCATGTTCTCCACCGTACGCTGTCCCAGATAACGGAACAAGTTGCTCAGCAGTGCCGAACAGGTGATGAAAACAGCCAGCACCATGAGCAGATGGATTATTCCGTAGTTGGCTCCGCATACGGTGTAGAGTCCGTAGTTGATGAGCTCCATCAGATACTCCACGCTGAGCGCAAACTCCGGTTTCTCTGTGACGTATTCCAACACGCTGCCCTCCTGAAACATGGTTTTCAAGATGGGGATAATCATCACAAAGTTGAAAGTGTTGAATACGGCATATATAAGCGTATAGAAAAAATAGGGAATAGCATATTTTTCGATTGGTTTAGCAAAACCGAGCAATCGCCAATATGTTTTCATCAGACCGATAAGTAAGGTTTAACAACTGTTAATCTTTGGCAAAAGTAAGCAAATTATTGAGTAATATCCCAAGAAATATGTACATTTGTATTCATTTTGTAAATTTTAACCATAAAACACACATATCAGCAAAATATGAAGAGAGTTGTAAGCGGCATCCGTTCCACGGGCAAGCTCCACTTGGGAAACTATTTCGGAGCATTGAAGAATTTCGTAACCATGCAGCACGACGAGGAGTGCTTCTTCTTCGTGGCAGATTACCACTCGCTGACCACCCATCCCGACCCCAAATTACTGCACACCAATGTAAAATCCATACTTTCCGAATATCTGGCAGCAGGTATCGACCCCGAGGCTGCAACCATATATATCCAAAGCGACGTGCCGCAGGTGACCGAGTTGTCGCTGTTGCTGAGCATGCATGCCTACATTGGAGAGTTGGAACGTACTGCCTCGTTCAAGGATAAGGTTCGCAAAAATCCCGAAAATGTGAATGCCGGTCTGCTGACCTACCCCGTTCTGATGGCCGCCGACATTCTGCTCCACAAAGCCGATTATGTGCCGGTGGGCAAGGACCAAGAGCAACATTTGGAGCTTACGCGCCGTTTCGCACGCCGTTTCAATCAGATTTACGGAGTGGAATATTTTCCCGAGAGCGTGCCTTACAACTTCGGCAAGGCACTGGTGAAAATCCCCGGCCTCGACGGCAACGGAAAGATGGGAAAGAGCGAAGGCAACGGAATATATCTCTCCGACCCCGACGAGGTAATCCGCAAGAAGGTGATGAAAGCGGTGACAGATTCGGGTCCCACCGAACCGGATTCGCCCATGAGCGAGCCTATTGCCAACATCTTCACCATAATGGATGCGGTATCTGCCCCCGATACGATTGAGTATTTCAAAAGCAAATATGCCACCTGCGAAATTCGCTATGGTGACCTGAAAAAGCAGTTGGCCGAGGACATCATCAAAGCCGTAGCTCCGGTACGTGAACGTATTGAAGAGATAAAAGCCAACGACAAATACCTTCATGAGGTGACCGAGGCAGGAGCCGAGAAGGCCCGCAAGAGTGCCGAACGCACCATAAGGGAGGTGAGAGAGATAATGGGCATATATCATTTCTGACACACATAGAACGGCCCCTTCGCGGGCAGAGAGATGTGGCGCGAAATATGCTGCATACGCTCTCTTTCTCAAACAGTCAGACAGCATACCACGAAATAGAGTTAAACAAAAGTTACGACAAGGAAGACAGAAGAGTCGAAGCACGATAAGAGAGACATGACATTCATCGAGAAAATATTGATGCGCATATCGTTTCTTGCCAAATTGCTTACCCGCCAACAGAAGATGATGATTCTGGCGGTCGGAATCGGCATAGTGGCGGGCTTGGCTACATTTCTCTTTGAACAGTTGTTGCACTTTATAGAGTACGGTTTGGTCAGTTGGTTCAATGTGGACAAGGCCGGTTGGCTCTATCTGGCCTACCCCACGATAGGTATCGTGGCGGCATCGCTGTTTGTAAAATACATCATAAAGGACGACATCTCGGAGGGAGTCACAAAGGTACTCTATGCAATGAGCCGACGCGACTCACGCATCAAGCCCCACAACTGTTACAGTTCCATGGTGGGCGGTGCATTGACGATAGGATTCGGCGGCTCGGTGGGTCCCGAGGCTCCCATAGTGCTGACCGGAGCGGCCATAGGCTCAAACGTGGGGCGTATCATGAAATTCAACTATCGCAACACCACACTGATGCTGTGTTGCGGTGTTGCGGCGGCTCTGGCC
>JAZODY010000273.1:0-5834 GCA_045597245.1 Tidjanibacter sp. | reverse complement strand
ATAGGTAATCATCACACCGCACAACTCCTCCTTATGCTCCTCGGCTTTGGCACGCAGGTCGTCCACATCGATGTTTCCGTTCTGGTCGCAAGCCACCGTAACAATCTTCATTCCTGCCATTGCGGCCGACGCGGGATTGGTTCCGTGGGCCGATGCGGGAATCAGCACAATATTGCGGAATCCCTGACCGCGACTCTGATGGTAGGCCCTGATAATCATCAGACCCGTATACTCGCCCGCAGCACCCGAGTTGGGCATGAGCGAACATCCCGCAAAACCTGTAATCACCGAGAGGTCGTTCTCCAACGACTCGATAAGTTCGGCATAACCTTCCGTCTGCGAGGCGGGAGCAAAGGGATGGATGTTGGTGAAACCTGCCAACGAGAGCGGCATCATTGTGGCAGCCGAGTTGAGTTTCATGGTGCAAGAGCCCAGCGAAATCATACTGTCGGCCAGCGAGATGTCGCGATGTTCCAAGCGTTTGATATAGCGCATCAGCTCTGTCTCTGTGCGATACTTGTTGAAGACCGGCTCGGTGAGAATCTCGCTCGTGCGGCGCAGAGCCTCGTCGATGGTGTTCTTCTCCACAACGGCCACACTCTTCGGAGCCCTCTTTCCGGCAGCCTCGGCAAAAATGGCAACGATGTTCTCCACATCCTCCTGCGTGGTCAGTTCGTCAAGACTCAGGCGCACCGTACTCTCGTCGGGATAGAAGAAGTTTATTCCTCTCTCCAATGCCGAGTTCTGCACCACGGCGGCCTCCACATCGACCACCTCCAATGTGTCGAAGAAACAGTCGCATTCGAGCGTATAGTTCATCTCCGACAAGGCCTCGGCCACCGCATTTGCACACGAATGGATGTGACCCGCAATTCTCTTCAAGCCCTCGGCGCCGTAATAGACGGCATACATACCCGACATGGTGGCCATCAGAGCCGATGCCGTACATATATTGGAAGTGGCTCTCTCGCGCTTGATGTGCTGCTCTCTGGTCTGCAACGCCATGCGCAGTGCCTTGTTGCCCAATCTGTCCACCGACACGCCGATGATACGGCCCGGCATATTTCTCTTATATGCATCTTTTGTGGCCATGAAACCGGCACTCGGGCCGCCGAATCCCATCGGCAGACCGAATCGCTGCGACGAACCCACCGCAATATCGGCACCCCACTCTCCCGGGGCCTTCAACATCACAAGGCTCATCAGGTCGCACGCTGCGGCAACCTTAGCTCCCGCTGCGTGGGCGGCGGCGGCAAACTCCTCATAGTTTCTCACCTGACCGTCGGCGGCAGGATACTGCACCATCACACCGAACTCGCGGCCCGAAAACTCATACGTGTCGTAGGTGTCGCAAACAATCTCGATGCCGAACGGCTCGGAACGCGTGATGAGCACATCGAGCGTCTGAGGGAAGATGTTCTCGTCCACAAAGAAGACGTTGGCTCCGTTTTTGACCTGCTCGCGCGAACGCAATGCAAACATCATCAACATGGCCTCGGCAGCCGCCGTACCCTCATCGAGCAATGAGCAGTTGCCAATCTCCATGCCGGTGAGCGAGATAATCATTGTCTGGTAGTTGAGCAGGGCCTCCAAACGTCCCTGTGAAATCTCGGCCTGATAGGGAGTGTAGGAGGTGTACCATGCGGGATTCTCAAAAATGTTACGCATGATTACCGAGGGGGTCGAGTTGGGATAATAACCCATGCCGATGAACGAGCGGAACTGTCGGTTCTTGTCGGCCAGAGCACGAATGTGTGCCCCATACTCGCTCTCGGTCATGGCGGGAGCAAGTTGCAGAGGTTTGCGCAGACGAATGGACGCGGGAATAACCTCTTCGATAAGTTTGCCAACGCTATCTACTCCGATAACATTGAGCATCTGTTTCATCTCTTCCTGATTGGTGGTACCGACGCAGTGGTCGGCAAAAACATCAAATGACATCTGTGTTTCTTTTAAGTGGGTTTTTAATTATAATGTCTCTATTTTCGTTGTTGTCTTTATTTCTCTCTCCGTCTGCCACATCGGGCGAAGCTCATGGTGCGACCACTTCTCCCCCGCCGACGACAGTCGCTCGTTTTAAGCAACATCAATATTTAAAACTGCTGCCGCCGACGAACTCGCGCAAGATGGAGGTGGGAGGTATCTCATCGGGTGCCAACTCCAAAAAGTTGTCGAGGAAGTTGAGCAGTCGCTGTGCCTCGCCATAGACCTCCTCGGTATCGGGCACACTGTGCAACAGCCGCTCGGCAAAGGGCTTAACCACCGCATGTTCATAGAAGAGCGCCGAGTTGAACATCACATCGGCATTCTCCTGATAGGGGAAGATGTTCTCATCCTCGCCGCGACGCACACTTGCCCAGCGTTTCAGCGTGTCGGCCGGCGAGCTGCCGCGTGTGCGGTAGTCACGAATCATGCGGCGCAACAGACGGCTGTCGGTTGTGGGAATGCGCGAAATATCGTCCATCGAAATGGTGGTCAGTGCCGAGATATACACCTTGAATTTAAGATTGTCGTCAATCTCCGACGTAAGACGCGGATTGAGCGCATGGATTCCCTCGACAAGCAACACCGCATCCTCGCCAATCTCGATGGGTTGGTCGTGCAGCGTGTGGCTGCCCGAGATGAAGTCGTAGCAGGGCATCTGTATGCTGCCGCCCGCGAAGAGTTCTTTGAGGTGGCTGTTGAGCTTTGGCAAATCGAGCGCATCAATCGACTCGTAGTTATACTCTCCGTTCTCGTCCAGAGGGGTCTTGCTGCGGTCCAAGAAATAGTCGTCCAACGACATCATGACCGGTTTGAGGCCCAATATCATCAACTGAATGCCCAGACGTTTCGTGAAGGTGGTCTTGCCGCTCGACGACGGACCCGAGATGAGCACCATCTTCACACCGCGCTCACGTCGTGCCCTGCCAATCTCGGCAGCAATATTGGCGAGTTTGTTCTCGTGAAAAGCCTCACACGCCTTGATAAGTTCGCCCGCCTTGCCATCCAGAATCTTGGCATTGAGCGAACCTATATTCGAAACCCCCATCACCTTGACCCAAGCCTTATACTCTTCCAACACATCGAACATCTTCTTCTGGTCAATCATGGGCGCCAACTCGTCGGGATTGCTGCGCAGAGGCATGGCAACGTGCATTCCGTCGCAATAAGGTCGCAGGTCGAAGAGCGTGAGAAATCCCGTCGAGGGAGCAAGCACTCCATAGAGATAACCCACCATGTCGGCCAGTCTGTACACCGTACAATAGAGGTGGGGACGGGTACGCAACAAGGCTATCTTGTCATCGAAGCCCAACTTGGCATACATCTCCTCGGCCTCCTCCGAGAGCATCTTCTCCCTGACAATGGGCAGATTCTGCTCCACCAACTCATTCATGCGGTCCTTGATGTTCTCTATCATGGCCGGCGACAGGCGACCCACGCCATCGACTTCGGCATAGTAGCCCTTCGACACCGAGTGCTTGATTCGCAAACGGCCCTCGGGATAGAGGTCGTGCACCGCCTTGTTGAGCACCAGAAACAGCGTGCGCTGATAGACACGTATTCCCTCATAGTGGGTGGCGTCGATGAAACGCACCGAAACCGGCTCACAGATTCGGTAGTCCAGCTCCCTGACCTTGTTGTTTACATACGCCGCAAGAAACGGATACGGCGACGAAACCGGCAACATCCTACTCATGTCGATAAGTCTCGTTCCCCAATCGACATAAATGGTGCTGCCCGTATTTTCGCAAATGACTCTCACAACCTCTTTCATATCTCCTCGCAATTTTTTTTATCTGATTATTATCTCTCTTATTATCATTCTGTCCTCGTCCCTATCGAAGCCTGAACACATACTCTATCGTTCCCACCTGCAAGTCGTTGCGCTCGCTGGGAGTGAACCTTGCCCCCATGGCGGCCCGTTTGGCAGCAGCCACAAGCGTGGCGTTCTGGGTGGTGGAACCGCGCGAATAGAACTCGGCGCTTATCACCTCGCCTTTGGCATTAACCGCAATCTCAATCACAACTCGGCCCTGCTCCTCAACATCATACGCCGGTCTCGGAAATTCGCTCACCGGACGGCGTCCCTCCAACGAGAACGAGATGCCGCTGCCGTCGCCGCCCCCCTGAGCATAATTATCGGACTGCAAACCCGACGTCGCCCCTTGATTGCCCTCGCCCTCTGCGGCACCCTGCGACGTGGAGGCCGCACGGTCGGTATTACCCGGGAAGAGCGCTCGACGATTAACCTCCCTCTCGACGGGTTTCTCCTCCGGTTTCGCCTCACTCTGCATGACCACCTGTTCGGCCTCGGCCGCCTCAGCGGTACTGAGCGGAGCCTCGGGAGCCGGCTCGAAATCCTGCGTCAGCATCTCGGCAGGCATTGCGGGTGCCGACTCGGGCAAAACGGTATCATCCGACAACTCGGTGTCGTCGGCACCGAAACCGCTGTCGCCCGCCCCGAAATCGACCAGTATGCTGCCCTGCTGCATGGGAACATCGATGGTGAAATTCACCACCATGAACAGCACCACCATCACAGCAGCATAGAGCAGCACAGCCGCCGAAGCGACATAGCGTCCCTTTTTGTCGTCCGTCTCGTAGTATTGCATCGCTTATCTTCTCTGTTTCTTCTCACGGTCTGCCGACCTCGGCCGCTACTCCGGCGAGGTGGCCAATATAAGTCTGTAATTGTTGCTCTTGGCAATGTTCATCACCTTCACCACCTCGTCGATGGGCACGCTCTTGTCGCAATGCAGCGAGATGGTCGGCTCCTCCAAATCGCTCAACTTGGTACGCAACACACTCTCCAACTGCGAAAACTGCACGCGCTCGGTCTCCACATAATACTGCAACGCTCCCGTAATCGACACCGTCGTATAAGGTTTCTCCTTCAACTGGTTGGAACTTCGCGGCAAGGTTAGTTTCAACGCATTGGGATTGATGAGCGTGGTTGCCAGCAACATGAAAATCAACAACAGGAACACCAAATCAGTCATCGACGACGAACTGAATCCGGCATCCACCTTAGAACCATGCTTGATTGCCATATCCGTTATCGTTTTTGAACCGGTTGATTAAGAATATCCATGAACGCAATGGAGTTGGCCTCCATCTGGAAAACCACCTTCTCAATGCTGGCCACCAAGAAGTTGTAGCCGAAATAGGCCGGAATGCCCACGATAAGACCGCCCACCGTGGTAATCATGGCCACATACATACCGCCGGCCAGCATGCTCATATCTATCGTTCCGCCGGCCATAGACATATCCATGAAGGCTCTCACCATACCCAGCACCGTACCCAAGAATCCCAACATGGGGGATCCTCCGGCGATGGTTGCCAAAAACGGCAGACCGTTCTCCAACTTCGACACTTCCAGATTTGCCACATTCTCTATGGCAGTCTGCACGTCGGCCATCGGGCGACCTATTCTCTCGATACCCTTCTCCACCATGCGTGCAATGGGAGAATCGGTGGATTTGCAGAGGTTCATGGCGGCATTCATCTTGCCGTCATAGATGAGGTCGCGCACGCGGTGCATGAAGTGGATGTTCATGTTGGAGGCCTTGCGAATGGCCATGAAACGCTCCACAAAGATGAAAATGGCAACGCCCAGCAATGCCAACAACACCCACATCAAAAATCCTCCCGCCTTGAACAACTCTCCGAAACTCATTGTCTGTGCCTGTGTGGCAACACCCTCGGTGATAGCAGCCTCGGCTGCCTGCAATAGTGTAATCATAACGCTTTCTCTTGATTTGTTTTTGTTTCTTCTAATTTATTTTTTTCACTTTGTTTTCTGCTGCTTGTTTTTTCGCGAAAAGCGACGTTTCAATCTGTCAATCAGG
>JAZODY010000272.1:0-10890 GCA_045597245.1 Tidjanibacter sp. | reverse complement strand
AAGACCGCTTGGCCTCCGACTTTTGTGCAACGAGCGTGTGCCGTGCGAGGAGTTGGAGATGGTGAAGAACATCATCGTGGGCGAGATGATGCGTGTGCTCGACGGGCCGTTCGGGTTGGCCGACGTGACGATGGAGAATGTGCAGAACGGTTTCGACAACTCCTACATCGACCATACGGTTGCCCGAATCCGCTCTCTCACACCCGACGACGTGCTCGGTCTGGCCCAACGCTATCTCGGTCGCGACGGTTTCGTCACCGTTCTCGTCGGCTGAGGTGCAGAGCACCGCTTTTATTGAGATATAACGGCCCGATGTGGAGATTGGTCGGGACCTCCTGTCTTGTGTGGTGTTTCGGAATGCCGACAGATGCAGAGCACCGCTTTTATCGAGATATAACGGTCCGATGTTGAGCTTAGTCGAGAGCCTCTCTTTCGTGAGGGCTTTCGGAACGCCGACAGATGCAGAGCACCGTTTTTATTAAGATATAACGGTCCGATGTTGAGATTGGTCGAGGACCTCTCTTTCGTGAGGTTTTTCGGAACGAGAGCACTTTTATTTAAAAACCACACGAAGGCGGAGACCAAGAAGTTCTCCGAAACGACTCAATATATAAACCAACCACCACCGATACACAGACTTTTAAACAAAAACTGCAAATAAAACCCGTAATAAACAAAAAATGATGAAAAAACTTTTTACCCTTTTGACACTTGCCCTGCTCTGCACCACGTTGTCGGTGCAGGCACAGCGCAAGGTGACCGCTTTCGACGCCGACTGGCAGTTTGCGTTGGGCGACATGAGTAACCCCGAGCGACCCTCCTCCGCAGAGAAGGAGTGGCGTACGCTCAATCTGCCCCACGATTGGAGTATCGAGGGCGAAAATCTTCAAGACGCCCCGGGCGGCGGCAGCGTGGGATATTTCCCTATGGGCATCGGCTGGTATAAGAAGAGTTTCAATGTGCCCGCATGGAGCCGCAACAAACGTTACAGCATCGAGTTCGACGGTGTGTATATGAACAGTACGGTCTGGATTAACGGGGTGAAACTCGGCACCCGTCCTTACGGATATTCGAGTTTCTCCTACGACCTCACGCCCCACTTGAAGGCCTCGGGCAACACCATCTTCGTGCGTGTCGATAACTCCCTGCAACCCAACTCGCGTTGGTATTCCGGCTCGGGAATCTATCGCCATGTGAGATTGGTTGAGACCTCGCCCGCCCATTTCGAGAAGTGGAGCATCTTCAACTATACCCGCAAGGTGGCCGACGGCAAGGCCGAGATTTATGTGGAGGCGGCCGTGGTGAACGATTTGGGCAAGGCCGTAGAGGCTGTTGTCAAACACTCGGTGCTTGATGCCGAGGGGCGCATGGTGGCCGAGACGGTGTCGGAGCCTGTGTTGTTGGCCTCGGAGTGGAACAAGAAGTTCGAGACGCTTGTGGAGGTGGAGAATCCTCGGCTGTGGTCGATAGAGGAGCCGACGCTCTATACGCTCCGTTCGGTGCTTACGGTGGACGGCAAGGAGATTGATTGTGTCGATAATGTGCTTGGCATAAGGACCATCGAGTACGATGTGGACAAAGGATTCCTGCTCAATGGCGAGCGCGTGAAGATGTATGGCGTGAATCTCCATCACGATGCCGGCGGACTGGGTGCCGCTGTGCCCGAGCGTGTGTGGGAGCGTCGTCTTGAACTGCTCAAAGAGAGCGGTTGCAACGCCATCCGCACCGCCCACAATCCTCCCGCACCCGAGTTCCTCGACCTCTGCGACCGCATGGGTTTTCTGGTTATGGACGAGGCTTTCGACGAGTGGGCCGCGGGTAAGAATCCCTACTCTTATCAGATTAACTTTGCCGAGTGGCACGAGCAGGACCTGCTGGCTATGGTGCTGCGCGACCGCAACCACCCCTCGGTGGTGATGTGGAGCATCGGTAACGAGGTCCCCGACCAGTCGTCGGAGGCCGGTCCCGCCATTGCACGCAAGCTCATCTCCATCTGCAAGGCCAACGACCCCACCCGTCTGGTGACGGCGGGCAACGACCGCATCGCGGCCCTGAACGGCGCGACACCCGAGTATCTGGCGGCTTATGAGAACGAGATAGTGGGATACAACTATCCCGACCGTTGGAGGGAGCGTCGCGAGTTGGTGTATGCGGTTGATAAGGCGGCCTTCCCCAATCGTCGCGTGGTGGCCACCGAGGCGTCGGGTATGGGCGGCAGTCGCGGCTACTCGTTGGGCAACGACCCCGACAAGGTTACGGCAAGCTATGGCGGCAGCCGATTGGTGGATGTGGAGCAGCGTTGGAAGTTCACCATGCTCTACGACTATGTCATTGGCGACTTCATGTGGACCGGCATCGACAACTATGGCGAGTCGTCGTGGCCCTCGCGCATCCACTCGGCCGGCTACTTGGATAACTGCGGTTTCAAGAAGGACGGATTCTACTTCTTCAAGAGCCTCTGGACCGACGTGCCCACGCTCCATATCTTCCCCCATTGGAATTGGCCGGGCCGCGAGGGTCAGGTGCTGCCGGTGGTCTGCTTCACCAACTGCGAGAGCGTCGAGCTCTTTGTGAACGGCAAATCCTACGGACGCAAGTCGTTGGAGTTCCCGCGCAAGGGTGTAGAGCTGGGCTGGAATCGTTATGGCGAGGGTAAGGTGCACACCTCCACCGCCGACCTCCATCTGTCGTGGGATGTGGTCTATGAGCCGGGCGAGATTGTGGCTGTGGGCGTTAAGGACGGCAAGGAGTATGTTCATCGCATCGTCACCACGGGCGAGCCGGCATCGATTCGTCTGAGCGTGGACCGCGAGGTGATTGAGGCGCAGCCCTCCGATGTCGCCCATGTGACTGTGGAGATTCTCGACAAGGACGGCAACGTGGTTCCCACTGCCGACAATCTGGTGAAATTCTCTGTGGAGGGAGCCGAGATTATCGGTGTGGAGAACGGCAACGGCCGCGACTTGGAGTCGTGTAAGATACCCGAGAGGAAGGCATACAGCGGAATGTGTCTGGCCATTGTGCAGGCCGACAAGGCGGGAGAGATAAAGTTCTCGGCCGCCTCGGAGGGCTTGCAGGGAGCCGAGGTGGTGTTCAGGGCGCAGTAGGGCGGCGATGTGTGATGTGTCGCACTGCGAGGATGCCGAATCGTGTGATTGATTCGTGGCGCATGAAAAAGCAGGAGGCACGATGAAACACCGGAGTTTGACAAACCGGCGAACGGACAAGTTTCGTTCGCCGGTTTTTTGTTGCGCCCGCTCCGCCCTCCTTCCGTTCACTTTGCCATTCTTCCGCCCATGCCGCACTTCTTCCTGTTCGTCCCGCCCTCCGTCTTCTATACGTCCGTTCCCTGCCTCCCTGCCTCCCTGCCTCCCTGCCGCCACGAATCCGAACAAAAAAACTCCGCCACAATTGGCGGAGTTTTTTGTCGTGTATAAACTCTTTGCGGGTTGCTATTTCATGCCCACCGAGGTCTCGTGCATGTCGGGCATGGGCTTCTGGTATCCTCCCGACACCAACTTGTCGCGGCATGCCTCGAATGCGTTGAGCGTGTACTCCACATCTTTCAGCGTGTGCGATGCGGTCGGGATGATGCGCAGGATAATCTCGCCCTTCGGGATGACGGGATAAACAACCACCGAGCAGAACAGATTGAAGTTCTCTCTCAGGTCCACCACAAGGTTGGTTGCCTCTTCCACGCCGCCCTTCATATATACCGGAGTTACGGGCGACAACGTTCCGCCGATGTCGAAACCTCTCTCTCTCAGGCCGCTCTGCAAGGCGTTGGTGATGGTCCACAACTGCTCCTTGTACTCGGGGTGATTTCTGATGAGGTCCAGACGTTTCAACGCACCGATGACCATCGGCATGGGAAGACTCTTTGCATACTGCTGCGAACGCATGTTGTAGCGGAAGTAGTCGATGAGGTATTTGTCGCCGGCAACGAATGCGCCGATACCGGCCATGGCTTTTGCGAAGGTGTTGAACAGCACGTCAATCTTGTCCATGCAGTTGAAGTGCTCGCCCGTACCGCGACCCGTCGCACCCATTGTGCCGAATCCGTGAGCGTCGTCCACCAGCAGACAGAAGTTGAACTCGTCTTTCAGCGCGGTTATCTCGTCGAGCTTGCCGAGGTCGCCCTTCATGCCGAACACACCCTCGGTGATTACCAGAATACCGCCGCCGGTCTGCTGGGCGAGGTCGGTGGCACGTTTGAGCTGGACGCGCAGGTTGTCGATGTTGTTGTGGGGATAGACGAAACGCTTGCCGGTGTGCATTCTCAGTCCGTCGATGATGCAGGCGTGAGCCTCCGAGTCGTAAACCACCACGTCGCGACGCGAGAGCAGACAGTCGATAATCGAAATCTGGCCCTGATAACCGAAGTTGAGCAGGAATGCATCCTCCTTACCCACGAACTCGGCCAACTCAATCTCCAACTGCTCGTGATATTTGGTCTGACCGCTCATCATGCGCGCACCCATCGGAGCCGCCATTCCGAACTCTGCGGCACCCTCCATGTCGGCTTTGCGCACCTCGGGGTGGTTGGCCAGACCGAGGTAGTTGTTGAGGCTCCAATTGAGCACCTCTTTACCGCGGAACTTCATGTAGGGACCAATCTCGCCTTCGAGTTTTGGGAATGCGAAATAGCCGTGAGCATACTTCATGTACTGGCCGATGGGGCCGCCTGAGTTTTGTTTGATTCTGTCTAAGATTTCCATATTACAGAGTAAATTTTTGTGATATTATTGAAAATATTGTTGTCATCAAATGCGTTAATCAACTTACAAAGTTACGCATTATTACTCGGAACGCATCATTTTTTTGCGATTTTATTTCATCTTCGTGCCGCAAAATAAGTATAAATACCCATCTCGGCGACCCGACCCGCAGCGTGGAAGGTGAAGAAAAACACTTTAAATTATAATATAATTTTTTTCTATTCGTTAAAAATGTATAACTTTGCGCGTTGTTGTCATGTAATGCGTTTTGACAAAACATTTTTTCTTAACTTATGAAACACACTTTTGTTAAATCACTTCTGGTTGCACTCTTTGCGGTTGCCGCGGTAGGTTGCGGCAATTACAACAAGGTGCTCAAAAGCACCGACTATGCTCAGGCTTACAAGATGGGCATCGACTATTTCAATCAGGAGAAATATGAGAAGGCTCTCGCCCTCTTCGACCACGTTCAGCCCGCCATGGTGGGTACGCTGGCCGAGGATTCGCTGAGCTACTACATGGCCACCAGCTACTACAAGCAGGGCGACTTCGACACCAGCGGCGAGCTCTTCGACTCGTTCCGTCGTCGTTTCGGCCGCAGCCCGTTCTTGGAGGATGTGGAGTATATGTACGCTATGGGATTCTATTTCTCTTCGCCCGACCCGCAGTGGGACCAGACCACCACGAGGCAGGGTATAGCAGCCATCACCGAGTATCTGGCCCACTATCCCGAGAGTGTGAAGAGGGATTTGTGTTTGGAGAGGATGGAGGAGTTGCAGTATAAGCTCTATGAGAAATCTTACCAGAAAGCGAGGACCTATTACAAGATAGAGAATTATCGTTCGGCCATCGTGGCCATTGAGAATGCGTTGGAGGAGTATCCGCAGTCGCCGTTCAGGGAGGAGTTGTTATATCTCAATACGGTGGCGAGCTACAAGCTGGCGGCCAATTCGATTCCTTCGATACAGACCGACCGCTATTTGAACATGATGGACCACTACTACAACCTCATTTCGGAGTTCCCCTATTCGGGTCACCGCAAGGAGGTCGATAAGATGCACGAGGAGGCCAAGAAGTTTCTGGCCGCCCGCGATATCGACACGGATGAAACAGAGTCAAATAATATAGAAAACGATGCAGATTAAGAAGAACAACGTTCCCAACAACACCATTACCCGCAAATTGACCGATATCGACGCTCCCACGGGTAACCTCTATGAGTCGGTGGTTGTTATTTCCAAGAGAGCAAACCAGATTTCAACCAGCATCAAGCAGGAGTTGAACAAGAAGTTGGCCGATTTTTCCAGCACCACCGATGCGCTGGAAGAGACGTTCGAGAACCGCGAGCAGATTGAGATTTCGAAGTATTATGAGCGTCTGCCCAAGCCGGTGATTATCGCCACAGAGGAGTTCCTGAACGACGAGCTCTATTTCCGCGTGCCCGAGAAGGGCGACAAGGCGCAGAAGTAGCGGCACGTGTAAATATCTGATAGCTATGTTACGGGGTAAGAATATATTGCTCGGTGTAACTGGAAGTATAGCAGCTTACAAAGCTGCTATACTTGTCAGAGCACTTGTCAAACGAGGGGCGCAGGTGAAGGTGGTGATGACCGATACGGCCAAGCGTTTCATTACGCCGCTCACTATGGCCACCCTCTCGAAACATCCGGTGTTGGTGGAGTTTTTCAATCCGGAGAACGGCGAGTGGAACAGCCACATTTCGTTGGGCGAGTGGGCCGACCTCTATCTCATTGCACCCGCCTCGGCCAATACGCTGGCTAAGGCTGCGTGCGGTGTGGCCGACAATCTGTTGCTGACCACCTATCTGTCGGCTCGTTGTCCGGTGGCTGTTGCGCCGGCTATGGATGTCGATATGTATAACCATGTCACCACGCGGCGCAATATGGAACGACTGCGTGAGGACGGTGTCTTTTTCATCGAGCCGCAGGAGGGCGAACTCGCCAGCGGACTCTACGGCAAGGGACGTATGGCCGAGGCGGAGGATATTGCCGAGTGGGTCGAGAATTTTTTTTTGAACGGAGCAGGGGAGTGCAGCGACGCGGAGCGGGGGGCTGAGGCGTGTGATGCGGAGCTGCCGACCGAGAGGTGTGCTGCCGAGAGAGAGGGGGGAGAGTTGAGCGGCCGCAGGGTGTTGGTTACGGCCGGTGCCACGAGAGAGTCCATCGACCCGGTGAGATATATCACCAATCGTTCGACGGGCAAGATGGGTTATGCCGTTGCCGCGGAGCTGTCGGAGCGCGGAGCGGAGGTTGTGTTGGTCAGCGGCCCCGCCACCGTCGAGGCTCCTGAGGGGGTGGAGTTGGTGAGTGTGGAGTCGGCTCGGGAGATGTATGAGGCTGTTATGAGCAGGGTGGAGGAGTGTGATGCAGCGGTGATGTGTGCCGCGGTGGCCGACTATACTCCGGAGCAGGTAAGCGATGTGAAGATAAAGAAGAACGACGACGATATGAGCCTTCGCCTGAAACGCACGCGCGACATTGCTGCCGAGGTGGGCAGGATGAAGGGCGAGAGGGTGTTGGTGGGCTTTGCGCTCGAAACCGACAACGAGTTTGCCAATGCCGAGGAGAAGCTGAGGCGCAAGAATTTCGATTTTATTGTGCTCAACTCGCTCAGGGACAAGGGGGCAGGTTTCGCGGGCGACACCAATAAGATTTCCATCATCAGTGCCGAGGGCAGGGAGGATTTTCCGTTGGAGAGCAAGCGCAGTGCCGCGGTGAGGATTGTGACGGCGTTAGCCAAGAGGTTGAACGACAGATAAGCGGCCGAGATGCAGGGGACGGAGCATTCTGGCGACAGATGCGACCGATGCATGCGTCCGAAACGAACAAGGTCGGGACAGATGCGACCGATGCCGGCGTCCGAAACAAACAAGGTCGGGACAGATGCGACCGATGCCGGCGTTCGAAACAAACAAGGTCGGGACAGGGAGCGGCGGAGTGATTCGTTGCGGTCTGGCGGTTCGGATTTCCGTGGCGGTTTGTGACGTAAATATTATATGATAAGATACTAACCTAAGAGAGTTATGAGTGGATTTTTCAAGATTGTCATAGGATTTCTGCTGGGCGTGTTGGCCGCAATGTTGGTTTACGATGCCCAGATTGAGAATTTGAAGGCCTCCTACGAGGCACAGTATGCCGAGGCGGTGGAGCAGATTTCGGCGCAGGGCAACGGGGAGCAGAGCAACGGGAAGCAGAGTTCGTCGGATGAGCAGTATGAGCAAATCATCAAGATGCTCAACGACATAAAGTCGAGCAACAATGCCGCCTCGAAGAGTTCGGGGAAATCAACCTCTGCCTCGAACACCTCTGCCGTAGCGGCGAAAGAGTCCGCACAACCCAAAGCGGCAGCCTCACAACAAGCGGCAAGTCGGCCTGTAAACACAACGACCGACAGTGCGGCGCGCAGCGGAGGCTACAACATCAAGACCCGTCAGGGCAAGACGGTGACGCTCTATATCGGCATGACGAAGGAGGAGGTCCTCGGGTTGCTGGGCGAGCCGGAGTCGTTCCGCACATATAGTTATTCGGGTGAAGAAAAGTATGAGTATGTCACTGGCACAAACAAATACGGAGGTCTTGTCGTGGATTTGTACCTTACGTTCAGAAACGGCAAACTCTCCGAAATAGATAAAAACTGAACAGCCGTTTCGCATAACGGCTAATTTAACCGCCATACCAAGATGTTGATTAAGATTTCGGTTGAAAACTATGCGCTCATCGAGAGCCTACACATGGAACTTGACGGTCACCTGAACATCATCACAGGACAGACCGGTGCGGGAAAATCCATCCTGCTCGGTGCGTTGGGGATGATTCTCGGCGGCAGGGCCGATGCGGGTGTGTTGCTCGATGTGGGCCGCAATTGTGTGGTGGAGGGCGAGTTCGATGTGGAGGGTTACGGTTTGGAGGGCTTCTTCGAGGAGCACGACCTCGATTTTTCGCGCGAGATTACGGTGAGGAGAGTCATCACCCCCGCGGGCAAGAGCCGTGCCTATGTGAACGACCTGCCCGTATCGCTCACCCTGCTCAAAGAGTTGGGGACCCACTTGGTGGACATCCACTCCCAGCACCAGAGCCTTTTGGTATCAGACGAGATGTTCCGCATGAAGATGGTGGACGGCATAGCACGCAATACGAAACTTACCGACCGCTATGGCGGGTTGTATGCCCGTTGGCGTGATGTGGAGCGAGAGTTGGCTGTGTTGCGTGAGGAGTTGGAGCAGAGCCGCCGCGACGAGGAGTATGTGCGTTATCAGTATGAAGAACTTGCCGCCATGAATCTCGGCGAGGGCGAGATGGAGAGGCTCGAAGAGGAGCAGAAGAGGCTGGCCGGAGTGGAGGAGATTCAGGAGGCGTTGGGCGGTTCGTTGGAGTTGCTCAATGGCGAGCCGTCGGGTGCAGTGGATGCGTTGAAGTCGGTGACGAACGCACTTTCGCGTGTGGAGGAGGTCTATGGCCCGTCGGCCGAGTGGCGTGCGAGGGTCGAGAGTGCTTACATCGAGTTGAAAGATATTGTGAACGAGTTGGAGAATGCCGTCGAGGAGGTGGTGGGCGACCCGCGCCGATTGGCCGAGGTGGAGGAGCGCATGGCCACTCTGTTTGCGTTGATGCAGAAACACCGCGTCTCTTCGGTGGAGGAGTTAATCGCTCTGCGTGACGACTACGGTCGCCGCTTGCAGAACATCTCCGATGGAGACGGCCGCATGGCCGAACTCCAAGCCGAGGCCGCCGCATGCCGCAAGAGGGTGGAGGAGTGTGCCGCCGAGCTGAGCGAGAGCCGTTGCAGGGCGGCCGAGAAGTTGCAGGACGGTGTGATGAAGATGCTGGGTAGGTTGGGCATGGAGAGTGCGCGCTTTGTCTGTGCTGTGGAGCGTGCCGAGCGACTGGCGTCGTCGGGTTGCGACGAGCTGATGTTTCTGTTTGCGTCGGGTGCCGACGGCCAACTGCGACCGCTCGACAAGGTTGCCTCGGGAGGTGAGATTTCCCGCGTCATGCTCTGTCTCAAAGCGTTGGTGGCCAAGAGTGCGATGTTGCCCACGATAATCTTCGATGAGATTGATACGGGTGTTTCGGGCCGCATTGCCGATGTTACGGGCGAGATAATCGCCGAACTCTCGGAGTCGATGCAGGTGCTCAACATCACCCATCTGCCTCAGGTGGCGAGCAAGGGCGACACCCATTTTCTGGTCTATAAAGACAGCCGTACCCACATACGTCGCCTGTCCGAGGAGGAGCGTGTGGAGGAGATTGCCAATATGTTGAGCGGCAGCAGTGTGACCGATGCCGCACGCCAGCAGGCCCGTCTGTTGCTTGGCATGAAGTAAGGAGAACAGGCCCGAGGGACGAGGAGGAATGAATGACGGCCGCAAGGTGTCCTGCATTAATGTCGAGCCGCCTCCCGACCTGCCGACAAATTCCCGATGCAGGAAATGCCCTCCGTCCCCCGACAACATCTCCCGTTTGATGTGAAAAATAGTGGCAGGAGAATTTGCCCGCCTTGCTTCCGGAAGTTGAAAGCGCGGCTTTGTGCATCGCTGCCAAACAGTGCCGCCCCGAACAATAAAACAACACCCCGCAACCATTCGGTTGCGGGGTGTTTGATTATGCCTTCTGCACGATTTATTTTCTGTAACGTGCGATGATGTCGAGGGCCTCTTTGCAGATTTTGGTGATTTCCTCCCATTTGCCGGCGGCCATAGCCTCCTTCGGGAAGAGTTTCGAACCCATACCGACAACCGTAACACCGTTCTTGAACCATGCCGAGAGGTTCTCCTCCGACGGCTCCACCGCACCCGTTGCCATAATCATCGTCCACGGCATGGGGGCCATGATGTTCTTCACGAACGACGGACCGCCCACATTGCCTGCGGGGAATATCTTGCACACGTCGCAGCCGGCCTCCTGAGCGTTGCCAATCTCGTTCACCGAGCCGCAACCCGGGGTGTAGGGAATCAGACGACGGTTGCAGGTCTTGGCCACCTCGGCGTTGAACAACGGACCCACAACGAAGTTGGCTCCCAGCTGAATGTAGAGCGATGCGGTGCCTGCATCGACAATCGAGCCTACACCCATCACCATCTCGGGGCACTCTTTAGCCGCCCACTTGTTGAGCTCGCCGAAGATTTCGTGAGCGAAGTCGCCGCGGTTGGTGA
>JAZODY010000271.1:0-6045 GCA_045597245.1 Tidjanibacter sp. | reverse complement strand
AGTATGATGCGCCTCACCTCCTTGTTGCGCAGTGCCCTCACCGCAAGCGCTATGGCCGTATAGGTTTTGCCCGAGCCGGCCGGTCCTATGGCGAAGAGCAGGTCTTTGTCGGCATAGAGTTTCACGAGTCGCTCCTGACTCTCGGTGCGTGCCTTGACCACTATTCCGCCGTTACCATAGACTATCGCATCGCCCAGCGTGGCGGGTGTGGCTATTCCTTTCGAGAAAATTTGCTCAATCACTTCGCCCGATATGTGACCATACTTGGCGTAGTAGTCGAGCAGGGCATTCACCCGCGACTCGAAGTGGGCAATATCTTCCTGTGTGCCTATGGCTTTGATGGTGCCGCCTCGGGCCACTATTTTCATCTTGGGCACCATTGCACTCAATTTGTCGAGATTGCAGTTCGATGCTCCGTAGAAGTCTATCAGGTCTATGCCTTCTATGTGGATGTTGCGTTCAGCCATTTTTGTCGTGTGGTAGGTTTTTGGTTGTCCTCTTTGCTTTCATGTGTGCCCTCTTTATGTTGCGTCCGCTTGTCGCTCTCGGGGGGCTTTGAACAAAGATAATCAATTTACCATTAACTTATACTTGCCAACCGCCATTATTTTCCACTCTTTTTCGGCCGAACTCCTCTCCCGTCGGTCACATCACTTTCCTTCCGATGCTTTCTTTATAAGCCGTCCATTCTTTCGGCTCGTGTTACTCTCTCGATGCGGCCCAAAAAAACGGACGACCCTTAGCCGAGAGTCGTCCGTTTTTTTCATAATATGCGTAAAGCGCCTTTCGGGCATCAGACCCCGAAAGCTCTTATTTTCCCGCTTCGAGGTCCATCTTGTCGATGAGGGCCTGAGTTTCGGGTTTGTGACCGCGGAACTTCACATAGAGTTCCATGGGGTGCTCGGTGCCGCCTTTCGAGAGAATGTTCTCGCGGAACGATGCGGCCACCTCTTTGTTGAAGATACCCTCCTGCTCGAAGAGCGAGAAGGCGTCGGCCTCCAACACTTCTGCCCACTTGTAGCTGTAATAGCCTGCCGCATATCCGCCCGAGAAGATGTGGGTGAATGCGGGAGTCATTGCCGTACCCTCCACTACGGGCAGAATCTGTGCGGGAGCCATCTTTTCCTGCTCAAATTTCTCCACCGGCATCTCCACCGGCTCGGTGATTGTGTGCCAAGCCATGTCGATAAGTCCGAACGAGAGCTGACGTACGTTGGCATAGGCGGCCAGATAGTTCTTTGCCGAGATAATCTTGTCGATGAGTTCCTGCGGCATGGGTTCGCCGGTCTGGTAGTGCTTTGCACAGATGTTGAGGAACTCGGGCTGGGTGGCCCAGTTCTCCATGATTTGAGAGGGCAGCTCCACAAAGTCGCGATATACGGCCGTTCCGGTCTGCGAGGCATATTTTCCCTCGGCCAGCAATCCGTGCAGACAGTGACCGAACTCATGAAGGAAGGTCTCGAACTCGTCGAAGGTGAGCAGTGCGGGGGTGTTCTCGGTGGGTTTGGTGAAGTTGCCGCACAGAGTGACGAACGGACGAATCTCGTTGCCGTTCTCGTCGATATACATGTCGCGGTAGGAGGTCATCCATGCTCCGCTGCGCTTGGTGGAGCGGGGGAAGAAGTCCATGTAAATCACGCCCACAAACTCGCCGTCGGCCTCATACACCTCATAGGCCTGCACCTCGGAATTGTAAACGTCTATCTCTTTGTTCTCAACGAACTTGATGCCGTACAGACGCTCGGCCAGAGTGAAGATGCCCTCCTTCACGTTGTTCAGTTCCAGATAGGGTTTCACCTCCTCATCCGAGAGGCTGTATGTGGCGTTCTTGTATTTCTCGCTCCAATAGGACCAATCCCACGGCATTATTTCATAGTCGGCTCCGCACGAACGGGCATACTCCGACACCTTCTCGTAATCCTTCACGGCGTACTTCTTCGTGGCATCCAGCAACTCGGCCAGAAAGTCGTTCACAGTCTGACGATTCTCGGCCATGCGCTCCTCCAATACGTAGTCGGCATAGGTCTCATAGCCGAACAGACGGGCAATCTCCAAACGTACCGTTCCGATACGTTTCATCACCTCCGTATTGTCGTTCTCTTCGCTGTTCAATGCTTTCGTGTTGCTCTTCATCCAGAGTTGCTCTTTCAACTCTCGATTGCTCGAATAGGTCATGAACGGTCCGTAGCTTGCGCTCTGCAATGTCACCGTCCAACCCTCCTGACCGTTGGCTTTGGCCTCGGCTGCCATACCCTCCTTCACGAAGTCGGGCAACTCGGCAACCACACTCTCCTCTGTGATGTTCATTTTATAGGCGTTGGTCTGGGCCAATACATTGATGCCGAAGGTGGTGGTCAGTGTCGAAAGTTCGCTCGACAGGGCACGATACTGCTCTTTTTGCTCGTCGTTGAGGCCTGCACCGCCTCTGATGAAATCTTTATAAGTATCCTCCAACAGTTTGGCCTGCTCTTTGTCGAGATTGAGATTTGCGCGATTGTCATACACCGCCTTCACTCTCTGGAAAATCACAGGATTGAGACTTACGTCGTTGCCGAACTCTACCAGTTTGGGCTCCACTTCGAGCACTATTTTCTGGCTCTCCTCGGTGGACTCCACGTTTTCCAATGCGAAGAATATCGACGACACCTGATTAAGCAGACGACCGTTTCTTTCCAGAGCCTCAATCGTGTTCTCAAACGTGGGCTCCTCCTGATTGTTTACTATCTCCTCAAACTCGGCCTTTGCCTCTTGCAGTGCATAGTCGAATGCCTCGCGATAGTGGTCGAGGGTGATTTTACTGAACTCGGGCGTACCGTGAGGGGTGGAACCCGGATTGATGAGCGGGTTGTTTTGGAGCGAATCTCCGCATCCGCTGAGTGTTGCAAGTACCATAATTGCAGCTATTGTTTTTTTCATTTTTGTGTTAAGTTATGAATTAAACGTAGATTTCTTCTTTATTCATATAGGTTGTCGTAGAACGAGCTGTTCTTTTCGTATTTCAAATCCTGCAACATCGTGGATAATGCGCTGATGTTGAAGCTCCACGATTTTCTGTATCCGAAGGGTACGCACGTGAAACTCATCTGCCAGCAGTGGAGGTCGCGTGAGAGCGATACCGTTCCCGGGGTGAGTTTACTGTCGTCGAAGTCGTAGCCGCCCGTGAAGGTCACACCCATCTTCTGGGTGAGCGTGATGCTGCCGTTGAATCCGAGCGAGTTGGTTATGGTCTTTTTCAGGCCGTTGTTGCTGTAATTCACCGAGTAGTTGAAACCGAAGTTCCACGGGATGGAGAAGTCGTAATACTTGGCCGTCATCATCTGCCTTCTCACATCGGGCGGAATAGGATTGTCGGGGTCGAAATAGTAGGGGTTGGAGTACTCGGGATACTGCGAATTGATGTCGTTTATGGTCGCCTGATTCGACGAGGTGGAACGCCACGTGTATCCCGTAGACCAGCCCAGATGGGTTATGCGGCCCAGATTTCCGCGCTCCCACGTGAGTTTGTCATATCTCACACCCGTCTTCGGGTCTACCTCATAGGGGTCGAGGGTGGTCGATATGTTGATTCCGAAGTTCTTTCCGAAGACGCTCGAACGCAGGCTCACCGATATCATCGACATCTTCATCGAGTCGGCAAGGAAGTTATACGAGCCGCTCAGTTGCAGATTGTCTATCACCGAAATCTTCTTCGTGCCCGTCGTGTCATTTTCGCTCTTCACCTTCATTTCCAGTGTCTGTGCCAGACTGAACGACATTGCCGCCGTACGTCCCGAGCCGGGCACGCCGTATATCTCTCCCGCATAAGGCGAATAGCGGGTCTCCTGTCCTGTTTCGGGATTCACGAAGGTCTTATAGAAACCGTATCGGTTCGTACTGAAATCAGGAGCCCACGACATGCTCACACTCGGTGTCATGGTGTGGCGTATGGCCTGCACCTTCGAATTCTTGCTCTTGAATTGGTACAATCCGTAGAGAGTCGTGGAGAGCGAAGCCGAGGTGGAGTAGTTGTATACGCGATAGAAACCGAACGTGGTGTCGGCCACCGCCTGTTGCAGCGTGTCGTCCCACTCGCGGTCCACGCGCTTGAAATACCACCTCTCGTTGTAGTTGGCCGAGGCGGTGAACTGAATGTTGTTCAATATGTTGAATGAAGCCGAGACAGGCAGCGAGTGTCTTATTCCGTTTCTGAACTCTTTGAGTGTCTCGCGTCTGAACAGCAGGCTCTCTTTGGTGGAGACGCTGTTCTGCATGTTCATTGAGTAGGAAGCCGAAATCTTCTCATACCAGCGTGCGGTTCCCACCGCGTTCTTCCTCTTGAACGGATAGAAACGCGAGGCATTGAACACCACGTTGGGCAGGCTGAGCGATATGGTGGAGTCGGCCGAATTCTGTGAGTGTTGCAAGTTCATCGAGAGAGAGAACGGTGTCCCGGGCCATGTCTTCGAATAGGCAATCGACGAGTTGGTCTGCGTGGAGAGGTAGTCGCTCAGAGTGGTGGACGCGTTCTTGTTGTAACCGCTCGTGGAGAAGTTCACGCTTGCCGAGAATGTGGAACTCGGCTTGAATTTGGGGTCCTGCACATGGCTCCATGTAACCCTGAAATTGCGCTGATTGACATAGCCCGGACTCCCTTTCTCGCCCAATTTGTCGTTCGAGAAACGCAGACTGAAATTACCGTTGTACTTATATCGTTTCGTGTAGCGCGTGGCTGCCGAGGCCTCCCACGAGCCGAGCGAATAGATGCCGCCCAACAGGGTGAGGTCCATGTAGTCGTTCAATATGAAATAGTAGCCTGCATCGCGCAGATAGAATCCTTTGGCGGACTCCTCTCCGTAGGAGGGCACTATGAAACCCGACTGTTTGGTGCTGTTGATGGGGAAGAATCCCTCCGGTATGGCGAGGAAGTAGAAAGGCACACCTTCAAATTCCAGATATGCCGGTCCGGTGATAATCTTCTTGCCCGGAATCATCTTGCCCTGTGTTAGTCTGATGCCGAAGTGGGGCTCTTCCGCGTCGCAGGTGGTGTAGATGCCGTTCTTGATGTTGATGCTCTTGTCGGGCATCAGTTTCACATTTTTGCCTATTATGAAACCCTCTCCGTTCTGAGTGGTCACTCCTTTCACTTTGGCCTTGCCGGAACCGATGTTGTAGGTCACGGTGTCCATGTCATACTCGCTCTCGGCCTGAATGAACTTTGGACGGGTAATGCTTTTTGTGCCGGCCGTATCCGCAATCTCCTTGCCATAAGCATGAATGTCTTTTGTCTCCATGTTCACCCTCATGAAGTCGGCCTGCATGTTCATGTCGTCATAGGAGATGTCGCCTTGTTCGTATATGTAGACCATGTTCTCTCTCAGGTCATAGACGAGGGAGTCTTTGTTGGTGCCGGAGATGGGCTTGTCGAGGAAGTTCTTCACATCTCTCAGCAACGGTTTTTGCTTTTTTGGGAGTGTGTCGAGTGTGTCGATGAGCAGCGAATCGATGCTTATCGTGTCTGCATTCAACGAATCGCTCAGCCGCGGTCGCAATTCTCGACGCAGGGTATCTTGCAATTGTGCCGCATAGGATGCGGGTACGTGAGGGCCGAACAATGTCATCACCCACAGCAGAGCCAAAATGCAACGAAGCGTATATTTTAGTGTCGTTTTGTTCAAAATAATAACAAAATATATTAACTTTGCCGACAAGTCGGCAAAACGGGGACAGGGGTCCGTTTCCGCATTGTCGATTGTCGTTTTTCAACCTACAAAAATAGATAAAAAGCAGAATCTTACCTAAAATATTGCCATGAAAGTTTCGCACGTTTCATATTTTCTTATGACATTATTGGCTCCCATGTTGCTCTTCGCGCAGCAAAACACCCCCTCTTCGGACAATCTTCTTGACAAGGTTGTAATCGATGCGGGGCATGGCGGCAAGGATCCGGGAACGGTATATGGCAAGATATATGAGAAAGATATCAATCTCAGTGTGGCGCTCAAATTGGGCGACATGATAAAGAGCGCCTATCCCGAAGTGGAGGTTATTTACACGCGTAACACCGAC
>JAZODY010000270.1:0-2058 GCA_045597245.1 Tidjanibacter sp. | reverse complement strand
TCAAAGATAGTAATTTTCCCTCTGTTTTTTGTATTGGTAATAAATAAAGAGCCACATATTAATGCGGCTCTTTATTTATTGTGGTGCAAGAGTGTATTATTTCAGCAAACCTTGTGCCTCGGCCTCCTCTTTGGTGAGCTCGCGCTGGCCCTCCACGTGCTTGTCGGCCAGAGCTTTCATTCGAGCAACCACATCGGCATAGGCGGGGTCGTATGCCAGATTGCTCAACTCGTGCGGGTCGTTTTCTTCGTCTATCAGGAACTGGCCTGCTCCAACTCCGAAGAACTCGGCATAGCGATATTTTTCATCTCTTACGGTCACGCCGGTAACTCCCTTGCCATGATTGTCCCAAACAGAATAGGCAACATTGTCCCACTCCATGTCGGGGTCGTCAAGCAGCGGAGCGATACTCTCGCCCTCGATGGCCTCGTTTTTGGGAAGGCCGCACAAATCAACCATCGTGGGGTAGATGTCGATGTTCTCCACTATGCGATGCGACACTTTGCCGTTTCCTTTGGCTCGCGGGTCGGCGATGATGAGCGGGGCATTGGTACCTCTCTCCCACAGCGAACCGGCCTTAGACCATTTGCCTTTCTCGCCGAGTTGGAAACCGTGGTCGCTGCAAAATACAATGATGGTGCTTTCGCGAAGGCCGGCCTCTTCCAGAGCGGCAATAACACGTCCCACATTCCAATCCACATAACTTATACATGCCCAATAGGCCAGAATATATTCACGCGCCTCCTCGGCTGTGGCAGGGCGACTGATGAATACGTCGGCCGTATTCTCACGAATACTTCCCTCGGGGAATCCGATGGGTACCATAGGAAGGGATGCAAAGTCGGTGGGCAACGGAATATCGTTCACATCATAGAGGTCGAAGAACTCTTTGGGTGCCACGAAAGGCGAGTGGGGCTTTACCAGACCGCAAGTGATGAAAAACGGCTCATCTCTCTCGGCCGCTTGTTTGATATACTCTATTGTGCGGTTTGCTGTGTTCGTGTCGCCTTGTCGTGAAACCATCTCTCCCTCCACTGCATCCCAGCGGTCGGAGGAGTTGCGACGCTCTTCGTCGGCTGCTTTCATGCGGGCCACGAAGGCGCGATGGTCTTCGTAAGACACATAGCCCGGCTTGAAATCACCCACGCCTTTGTTCCTCATACGTTGTTTGCCTCCATAGGTAAAACTTTCGGTGTCTTCGATGCCTGCATGATAAATCTTACCCGAACCGTAGGTGGCGTATCCGTTGTTCTTGAACCACATGGTGAAACTTACCCAATCGGGATGGTCGGCTCCGAACCACGGCGAGTTGTTGTAGATGCTGCTGGTGGTGGGGTAGAAACCCGACATCATCGATGTGCGAGAGGGACCGGAGAGCGGATATTGGCAATAGTTGTTTCTGAACATCACGCCTTCCGAGGCCAACTTGTCGAGATTGGGGGTGTGGACATGGGGTACACCGTAAACATTAAGGTCGGTGCGCATGTCGTCCGACATGATGAACAATACGTTCATGGGTTTTTCTTTGTCTTTTTTTGTCGATTTGTCGGCCGGCTCGGCTGCCGTCGCATTAATCGAACCCATTGCCGCCACTCCCATGCTTAGCGGGAGAAGGGTGGACTTTCTGAATAAAGAAGTGTTGAAATTCATTGTTAATAATAGATTTGGTGTTTTTTATGTTTTTGTGTTTCAGTCTCAAATTAAGTTTGTCGGAACATCTTGCCGAGAAGGTATTTGAAATGAATTTCAAATACCTTTAAATCTATACAAAATTAAAAAAAAGAAACCGACAAAACAAATCGCTTGCGTTTTAATTGTCGGTGGGCAAGGAGCGTTTGTCTCTTGGGGGCGGGTGGAGATTGATATAAAAACGACTTTAATCCACAAATTTGTTAAATTATTTCGATGCCTAAGCGTTAAATAAGAAATATTATGTATATTTGCTCTCACTTGCGGAAGGTGATGAGTGAGAATGTGGCGACAAGGTATTTGGGACCGTGAGTTATGCGAAAGATAAGAGACTGTTTTTATGACATGTTTGATTAATATAGCACACAA
>JAZODY010000269.1:0-4646 GCA_045597245.1 Tidjanibacter sp. | reverse complement strand
ATCTTTTTCAATGCCTCGGGTTTTGCGCTGTTGCCCGCCGAATTAAAACCGTGTATGTATATGATTGTCTTCATCAAATCTCTCTCAAAGCTCCATCTTTCGTTTCACTTCTTCCACCGTGACAGCATCAGTCAGAGCCTCGGCCAGAGCAAAGGCAAAGGGGAGAGAGTTTCCGGCTCCATTGGCGGTGATTATGTTGCGGTCTTTTACTACGGGAGCCTCCGTTACGATGTAGTGCGACGACATTGTTGCACGAACGCTGGAATGGCAGGTGAGCGAGCAACCTCGCTGAATCCGGTTTGCTGAGAGTACGGTAGGAGCTCCGCATATGGCAGCGATAAACCTGCCTTCCGCTTCGTAGAATTTCACTATTTCACCAACCTCCTTAGATTCGGCCAGATTCGCATAACCCGGGTATCCGCCCGGAAGAATAACCATCTGTCCGTCGGTGCAATCACAGTCGGCCATCGTAAGGTCGGCCTCCACACAGATACCGTGAGAGGAACGTACGGAGAGTTCCGAGGTGACCGATACGGTGGTTACCTCCACTCCGCAACGTCGTAAGACATCTACCGGAGTGAGCGCCTCTATGGTTTCGAACCCGTCGGCAAGAAACAAGTATGCTTTTTTCATCGTGATGTTTTTTATTCTGCGTTTTTGTGCAAATTTAATCAAATTTATCGAGATGGTGTCGTGCCTGTGAAATGATGTTCAAATTTTGATTGCCGCACCGAAATTTGTTATATATTTTCGAGGACGTCAAAAATCTTGCTTGGGAGTTTCTGTTTCGTTGCTTTTTTAATATTTTTGCAAAATCCTCCGAGACAAGGGGGAGTCGTATATATTTTAAGAGTACAAACTTATGGAAAGTAAAACAAGTGCAGGAATGAAAATTCGCGCCATTCGCGAATCGAAGAACATGGATGTAGAAACTTTGGCCGAACGTGCTCTGCTAACCATCGAGCAGGTCAATACCATTGAGAGTGGAAATACTTTGCCGTCTTTGGCTCCGCTTATCAAGATTGCCAGAGCTCTTGGAGTACGACTAGGAACTTTTCTGGATGACGTGGAGAGTCTCGGTGCCGTCGTATGTCGCGCATCGGAGCGAAAGGGGGGATATGATTTTTCCAATGACCATGCCACTCAGGTAGATTTGATGAGATATTTTCCGCTCTCCAATGCTAAGGAGAATCGCCATATAGAGCCTTTTGTTATCGACATCAAACCCTCGGATGCGGTGGAGTATGTCACCCAGAACCACGAGGGCGAGGAGTTTATTTTCGTTCTCGAAGGAGAGGTGGAAATAAATTACGGCAAACACAATTATCGTCTTGCAGCAGGCGACAGCATTCATTACGATTGTATCGTCAAGCACCATGTGCATGCGGCCGGCGATAAACCTGCCAAGATTCTGGCGGTGGTATATGTTCCATTTTAAGAGAGGGGAGAGTGATGCAGGAGTTATCTAATAAAACACTCGGTGACTATCTTGAATATTGGGCTGCCAATACGCCGGATAAGGAGTATATTGTATATTCCGACCGTGACATCCGTTTCACATGGGCGCAGTTCAACCATAGGGTTGATGAGATGGCCAAAGGACTTGTCGCAATCGGAGTTAAAAAGGGAACCCATGTGGGTATATGGGCGCAGAATGTGCCGGACTGGCTCACCTTCCTCTATGCTTGCGCAAAGATTGGGGCTGTGTACATTACGGTGAATACCAATTATAAACAGCATGAGTTGGAGTATCTGGTGGAAAACTCGGATATGCACACGCTCTGTGTGACCGATGGTACGTGGGATACCAACTATGTGGATATGGTTTATCGTATGTTGCCCGAGTTGAGAGATTGCCAGCGAGGTCATTTGGCAAGCAAGCGTTTCCCGAAGATGAAGAATGTTGTTTATATCGGTCAGGAGAAGTTCCGCGGTATGTATAACACGAGTGAAATTCTTCTCTTGGGAGAGAATACCGACGATGAGGAGTTGGAGACAATCAAAAAGACGGTTACCTGTCATGACGTTGTGAATATGCAATATACCTCGGGAACGACGGGTTTCCCGAAGGGTGTGATGCTTACGCATTATAATATCGTGAACAACGGTTATTATACGGGCGAGGCCATGAAGTTCACTCAGGACGATAAACTATGTGTGTGTGTGCCTTTGTTCCACTGTTTCGGTGTGGTGCTGGCCACCATGAACTGTCTCACTCATGGCTGTACGCAGGTGATGGTGGAGCGTTTCGACCCGCTTGTTACATTGGCCTCCATTCATAAGGAGCGTTGTACGGCTCTATATGGTGTGCCGACAATGTTTATTGCCGAGTTGAATCATCCCATGTTTGAGATGTTCGACCTGACGTGTCTGCGTACGGGTATCATGGCAGGTTCGCTCTGTCCGGTGGAATTGATGAAACAGGTGGAGGAGAAGATGCACCTGAGGGTGACGAGCGTATATGGACTTACAGAGACATCGCCCGGTATGACCCACACATATTACGACGACCCGTTTGAGGTGCGTTGTACTACGGTGGGACGTGATTATGAGCATGTGGAGGTGAAGGTTATCGACCCCGAAACAGGCGAGGAGTGTCCGGTGGGTGTTCAAGGAGAGATGTGTTGCAGGGGATTCAATGTGATGAAGGGATATTACAACAACCCTGAGGCTACGGCGGAACTGATAGATGCCAACGGATTTGCCCACTCGGGTGACCTCGGTGTGAAAGACGAGAACGGCAACTACCGTATTACGGGCCGCATAAAAGATATGATTATTCGCGGAGGCGAAAACGTCTATCCTCGCGAAATCGAGGAGTTCCTTTATCGTATGCCCGGAGTGAGCGATGTGCAGGTGGTAGGAGTTCCGTCGAAGAAATTCGGTGAGGAGGTTGGCGCTTTCATCATTCTTTCGGAGGATGCAGGCGAAATCACGCGAGAGGATGTGAGAGAGTTTTGCAGAGGCAAAATATCACGCCATAAGATACCCAAGTATGTCTTCTTTGTTAAGGAGTTTCCGCTTACGGGTAGTGGAAAGATTCAGAAATTCAAATTGCGCGAAATGAGCCTGAAACTTAGTGAGGAGCAGGAGATTGAGGTGATTTAAGCAAGGCGATGAGAGAAAAAATAATTTTTAGGATGTGAAAATCGGACAGGAGGTCGTAGTGAAATGACATTCTGTTTTTTGAAGGCTATATATGCAAATTTTTATATATTTATATAATCATTAAAATTATTTGCTTATGAAACATTAATGTAATTTAGTACGTGCATTATAAGACATATTGGAGAAAGCGTTAGCTTTATTTCTTGCTGTTGAAACTTCGACAATTTCAAATGTGGCAAAAGAAGTGAAGTTGATGCTCACGCATGTGCGTGGGCTTCACTTTGATATTTGTGCCACAGGTAGTCGAAGACCTCAACAGCAAATAGAAAAGTTAGGTCCGCGCTTTTTTTATGTACGCACTATACAATATCTCTTTTGGACAGAAACAATTAATTTATATGTAAAATTATTTCAAAAATGAAAAAAATTATTCTTACACTTACAATAGTTGCGATTTCTGTAATGGCCATTGTAGGACTCTGTTCATTTACAGGACATAACGCAAATACTACTGAAAAGGCAGTTACTATCGTTGAGCATGAACATCATAGTCATGCCGAAGGTAAATATTGTACTGCTACAGTAGGATGCGATTGCAGAGGTTTTCAGCCTATTACCGACGGAAAGGAGTATCAAAAAAATTACTGTAAACGTTGCGGACATCATAAAAAATATCACAAATAATAAAACTTTATATAACTATGAAACGATATATATTATTGACCATAATACTTTTTAGCGCAGTTACTCTTAAAGCACAATATTATGCAAGTCATCCTATTATAAATGAGGCAAACCAAATGTTAATGCAGATGCAGATGGCGACAATGCAACAACAAAATCAATGGACTCCACAAACGACTGTTTTTGCAGTTCCTGATTTTAGTCAATTCGGAGGTTGGGAAACTGCACCTGCAACTCCCATAATCTCATATGAAACGGTTACTGAAAAATGTGAACATTGTGATGGTCAAGGTTTTATAACTCATCATCATTATTCCTCTGATGGAGGTTATACGACTAAACAACGTTGCTCGTTCTGTCATGGAAATGGACAAATTAAAAAGAGTGTTTTAAAAGAAGATGAATAATAAAAAAATAAAAGGCAGGAGGTCGTTGTGAAATGACCTCCTGTTTTTTTGTTAGGAACAGGAATTTGAAAATGAATGTAATATGTATAAAAATGTAAATAAAGTAGTATCTTTATGGAAATTGAAAAAATAAATCAAAATCTATATGGATATGAAGAGATTTTTTGTGATTCTGATGTTGCTGTTTGGTGCGATGTCTGTCGGAGCGCAGACCAAATCAATGTATAATGTTTTGGACTATGGCGCTGTAAGTGGCGATGAATGTAGCGATAGCGGCGCAATCAATGCCGCGATAGAGGCTGCAAATGCAAACGGCGGAGGAACGGTTTTTGTCCCCGCGGGAACGTATGATTGTTTTGTGATTACGCTGAAGAGTAATGTGACCCTCATGCTCGATTCGGGTTGTGTGTTGCGTGCTGCGATGCCCACCGAGCAGGAGGGGTATGT
>JAZODY010000268.1:0-8395 GCA_045597245.1 Tidjanibacter sp. | reverse complement strand
CGCTCCCCTGCACCTTGCAGGCATCCGCGCCGCCCGACCGTTACTCGACAACCTCAATCTCTCTCAGCGAGGAAGACGAATAGATGGGCTTCACGAATCGAGGTTCCGCGCCATACGCCTCGGACTTGGTCTCCTCATAGTAGCTTATCGTGGGGGTTCTCATCATGTCATATACGGCCACCTGCCCGCCTATCTCGCCATGCTCTCCCACCGAGGTGTCGTAGCGACAAATCACATAACTGCTCGTCACATCGGCAGCCACTCCCGTAATATCGCCCGACTCATTCACCTCCAACTCTTCGGTGGTGAAGACAATGGGTTGCAGACCGTCAGCACCCGAGCCGCGGAATACCATCGCCTCGGTCATCTCCACATTCCAGAAATAGTAGGCCTGTCCGAAAGCATTATACACCTTATCGGCGGCGGCCTTTGTCTCCTTCTCATCGAAGATGGCGCCGTCGTAGTCGGTACCGTCGAAGGTAAGCGTTCCCGCCTCGGGGTCGAACACGCCCTTCAAGCGCGGGCGCACCATGCCGAACCAATTATAGGCCACATATTCATACTTGCCCGTCTTGGCCAACTTCAACTCAAATTCGCCGGCCCCCTCACGCAACGCATTCAGACCGGTGACATCGGAGGTCACCTTATAACTGCCCGTATTCACTCTCGGCGCTTTCTCGTCGTCGGTAATGGTGACGGTACAGGTGTTTATCTCTCCTATGGCCGCATCGGAAGCCGCCACAATCTTCACTTTGAAACGGAAAGGAGCTTCGTTCAATTCCAAGTTGTCCTTAATCAGGAACGGAATCTTGGTGACGCTGTCTTTTCTCACCTCCCAACCCGTAATCTTATCATAGGTAATCTCATCGAGATTGCCGTTCACATTCACCGGCTCGAACTCGACATCCACGACCACCGGCGCCAAATCGGGCTCACCTGTGAGTTTGAGCGAAACATTGCCCAACGAGTCGTCCTCGTTCCACGAGATATTAAGAGCCGAGAAACCGACACTCGCATACTCCGGTTCGTCCGAGCAGCGTGCCAGCACGACAATCACACATAACGACAACAGCAACGTCTTTATCAATCCGATGTATCTCATCTCTCTACCTATACTTTCTATCAATTAAATAAATCTCTTCTACCTTGCCGCCCTCTTCGCCCGACACCTTCCATCCGATTGGGTCGCGCACAAGGGTCGCATAATATTCATGCAAAGGTAACGTATTTTTGATTTATTTTATTACAAATCACCGCTAAAATTCTCAACATTGTCGCTTTTTAATGCCCGACGATAGATTTCATATCGTTCATAGACATTATCCACATAGTCGAGCGTCTGGCGATAGCGGCGGAAACACCCCGTATTGATGTTGTTCGCAACGACAAACTCGCTGTCGGCCATCTCCATAAGACACTCCTTCACTCTCTCCCACGAGCAGCACTGCTCACCGTTGCCATGCAACAGCTCCATCGCATTCATCACGCGACCCACACCGCAGTTATAAGCCGCCAACTTTATCTTCAAGCGGTCCTCCTCGTCGGTGTCGTCATCGAATCGCACCATCCTGTCCAATCTTTTGAGCAGGCGGGCCGCCAGCATGACGTTCACCTCGGGGTCGAAAGTGAGCGAATCTATGCCGAACTCCGCCGCCGTAATGGGCATTATCTGCATGATTCCCATCGCACCCCTGCCCGAAACGGCATCCACGGTGAATCCCGACTCCTCATAGGCTATGGCCGACAGCAGACGCCAATCGACACCCTCCCGCTCGCCCACCTCCATAAACAGAGCATCATAGGCCGAGATTCCGCCCAGCACGAGTTCGGCATTGCGCGTGCGTGGCGAACGCAAATCGGACATCACTCCCTTGCCGTCACCATAGAACATGCTAAGTCCCTCATAATCCTCGCTCGCACTGAACATCTCAAACCACTCGGCAAACTCCGACAGGCCCATGCGCGAAGACATGACCACACTGACCGACAACCGCTCCTCGAACTCGTAGACCTGACACAGATTCTTATAGATTGCGCAGGCCACATGAGCCTCGTTCTTCTCACACACCAGCAGGTCGAACTCGCCCATGCTCAACCTCTCGGCCAGCCTGAACTCATCGTCCGCATCGACATGCAGCATGGTGTCGGCCACCGCACCGCGCAACTCATAAAAACCTTCGGCCTCGGCAAAATGCAAAGGTATGGTGACCGAGGCATCCGCCACAAATTCACCCAATTCGCGGCCGCCCATGCAGGCATGCGCACCTCCCTTGCGGGCCAACATCACATACGAGGTGGAATAGACGGGCATGCTGTGCAATCCGCGCATCTTCTCCGCACGCGGAGTCAGCGCCACCGCCATCTCCACGACTCCTTCGTTCAGAGCCGACTCTATTCCCAGAAAATAGGCATCGTGAGACTCCACGACCTCCTTAGGATACTCCGCCGCATAAGCCTCGGCAATCTCATAGAACAAGCCGTAGCGCTTACCCGACACAACGAAATGGCCCGGCACTCCGTGGTCCACCGCCACCGCAAATGCAGGGAGGCCATTCATCGGCGCCGCCATCTCAGGCTCGTCGCAGTATGCAAAACCCAGCATCACCGCCACAAGCACAATCGATAACTTAAATAATTTTCTCAAACAAACTAACCTTTCGTCCGCCTCCCGTCGCCATCAAAAAAAACACAATCGACACCGTGTCACGCAGCGGACATTGAACCTAATCATAAAAATTCCACGAGAGTCCGTATTTCAGGATTCTCTGATTGAGAGGATAATGCAGCACGTTGAAATAGTCGTTGCTTCCGAACAGACCCTGATTAACGTGCTGGAACTTCACAACAAGACGCACCCTTTTCCACTTGGCCGACACAAATACATCCATCATCGGATACTCGCCCAACTCTCGCTCGCGCTGATTGTAGAACTGCATTACGGCCGGATTGTAGGCATAGGCATGGTAGCGCGTGTTGTACCAGCCGTCCACGCCGAAACGCAACGTCAGCACATCCTTTACCGCCACCAGCTGATAGTAGTACGACAAATATAGTGCCGCCAACGGCACCGGTACCACCTGCTGATTGGTGCTCCACTGCAACATCGCTCTGTTTCCCAGATGGAGGTTGCCCAAGTTGAAGTCCTTCCTGAAATAAAGCCCCGTCACGTTCACCGCCTCCGCGTGCTGCGTGGGCAGGCTCTGCTCATTGTAGTAGATTTTCCCGTCTATCAAACTGTGATAGAGGCCCGCCTCGAAATTGAAGTATGGCGCCCTGAGGGTAACCTCCAAGCGCGTCTCCTTTTCGCGCGAGAACGAATTGTTCCAAACATAGTGGTTGGAGAAATAGTTCTCCTCCCAATAGGAGGGGCTTCTGCCCGTTGTGCGCAGAGAACCCGCCAGAGTGATGGGTTGTTCTTTAATGTAGGCGCTCAGTGCGGCACCCACCCCCATGTCGTAGTCGCCGGACCTGTAACCCGAGAGGTTATAGTTGAGATGTCCGTTCCAATCGAAATATTTTTTCAGCTTGCCGCCCACCTTTCCGTAGACATACATCGTGTTCTTCTTCACGACATTGTATCCCGACAAGTAGTCCTTCATGTCGAACGAGGTGAAACGTCTGTTGTCCATACCCAGACCGCCATCCACGACACCCACTATACCGTCGCGGTCCCACGGTTGGAGCTGGATGAAGACCCTGTTGGAGAGCACCGACTCGGCCAGAGTGTCGCGCGTGGCCGAGGGATTGATGTACCAATTCTCATAATAGTTCTTCTCGCCCAACACCACATCGCTGCCATCCGTCACCTGATACATGGTCCCCTCGTAGGTATCCTCATAGCTGCGTTTCCAGCGGTTGAACTGAATCGAATGGCCCAGATAGAACGACGGTTTTCCGGCCAGCGAGAAGTCGTCGTCGGTCATTCGGGCCAGAGGCACGCCATAAGACTGCACAAGATAGAACGTATTGTTTTTCAGCGTATTCAATCCGTCCGACATGCGGGTTGGAATATTGAGCGAGGAGTCCATGATGGTGTCCGTAACCCAATAGTCGTCGGTCACACCGCCGTTCTCTCGTTGCGAAACGGAGTTGTAGATGTAGCCCGCATGCACCGTATAGCGCTTGCCCGTATGCGCAACGGCCACCGAGAGGTCTTTCACACGTGAGCGCTGCCAATTATATATACCCTTCGTGCCGGCATTGTGGTAGGTCACATTGAAGCCCGTCGAAGGCGATATGTTCTGTGCATGAATAACCGAGAGGTTCTCCTCGGCAAAACGTTTCTGTCCGGCCGTGATGTACCCCAGCTGGGTGAACGGCCTTTTGACATTGTAATGGGGCACGTTGTCGGGCGTGAAGATATATGAGTAATAGGGATTGGTGAAGACGAAATCGTTATTCGTCGGTCTCCTGAAATAGTTGAGCGGCATGGTGGCACCGCCCAGATTACCCAGATAGGCATCGCCCACATCGGTATGCAGGAAGTGGTAGTCGTTCTGGAATCCGTCCATCAACGAGTCAATCGACCCGCTCTCCACATTGTTGGTATAGGTATCGAGCCGCCAAAGGAAATTCTCCTGCGAGCGCAAGGTGTCGCTGAAAAAGTAAGATTCGAGTGGTTTGCGTATTCTCTCCTTCTTGGTGGTGTCGGCCTTCTGTGTCTCGGGTTCTATGGGGTTGCCGTTTTCGTCATACAGCACCGTTTCGCCGAACGGATTTTCGTTCATGGTGCTGAGATTCTCGCCCAGACGAGATATATCCCCCCTGCCTCGGTCGAGCGTACGCATACTCTGAGCATGTGCGCCCGACGTTGCAAACAACGCCAACACGATGATAATGAGCGATATGTATCTTCTTGCACGCATAAAACAAATCATTGCGGACGGCACAAAGGTAGTAAAAATTCCTTTAATCGTGCTTTTTGCACGAAATCCACATCACAAACGAGGTCAGCACATAGACGATTATCACGCCCCACAACATCTCCAATCCGCCCGCCAGCAGCACCGCCGCGGCAACTCCCAGAAAGATGTAGCGCACCACATTTATCCCCTCGAAACGAAATCCGGCAAACTTCAACGAAAACATCCTCACCGGCGAGATGAGCAACCACGAGAGCACTATCGACACCGCCGCCAACACCCCGCGCGAGAGAGGCACACCGCCGAAATCGCGCGTGAACCAATAGGCCAGCGAGGCCACCAGCAGTGCGCACGGTGGCGTGGCGAGCCCCTCGAAACTGCTCTTCTGGCTCTCGTCTATGTTGAACTTGGCAAGCCTGAGTGCCGAACACAGAGCCACCGAGAAGGTGACGACGGTCGTCCACGTGTCGCCATCTCCCGCCTTGTCGAACATCACCGCCAGCAGCAGCGACGGCACCAGACCGAAACTGACCATGTCGGCCAGCGAGTCGAGTTGCACGCCGAGAGCCGAATACTGTTTCAACAGACGTGCCGAGGCTCCATCGAGATAGTCGAACACCGCCGAGCCGAGCACGAAATAGAGCGGCAGGGCAAGCCTGAAATCGTCGTTCCCGAACTGCATGACGGTATAGACAACGGCCATGATGCCACAGAGCAGGTTGCAGAGTGTCAGTATGTTGGGAACGGTAAAGAATCTTATCTTCATATCTAACTCCATTATGTCGTTGTCGGTCGGCAAGCGCACTCTTCGCCCCTCCTTTCATCCCTCCCGTTTCTGCGGAGAGAGTCGGTCGCACAGAGCCTCGTCGTCCGACGAAGACAGATAGTCGCCGCAAAGATATAAAATTTTCCTCAACCGGCCATCCTCTTTATCGTTCTAACATTCTGCCGGTTTGTGGTGTGCGAGATTATCTCCTCGTGCAACAAGACAAAAAAACCGTCTTTGCCGCAATAGGGCCTCTCTCCATCATCACTCCTCACTCATCGGTCCGACATCAATTACGGCCGAACAAAGCCTCTGTCGTCACAACGAAACCCGTATCCGTCATTGCTCCGCCACATGAGTCTGCTGCGACGAACAAAAAAACCGCCGAACAAAAATCCGGCGGTCATGATGTTGCACATTTGCGTTATGGTCACTCTTCCTCACACCAATGCCTTTATCAGCTGTTCGCGCTCGCCACACAGATAGTCGATGAGCGGAATCTCTATCATGGTGTAGGCTCCGGGCTGCTGACGCATGGCCGCACGTGCCGACGAGACCATAATCTGACCCGTCAGTGCGGGGTTGTTTATGCTCATGTTGAACTCGAAGAGCTGGTCGTGGGTCTTGCCCGAAACGCCCTTACGGGTGAGATTCACGCCATGCCCCATATCCTGCAAAGCCTTCACGCTCTCCACCTGCGTCACGTGCGTCTCGTCGTGCACAAAATAGGCGTCGGCCTTGATTGCCGCAGCCACCTTCTCAAACTCATATCCCTCCTCCAACTCGATATAGACCATCCTGCGGTGGATGCCCGTACCGAGCGGAATGGTCATCGACAGGGCGGCCTTCACGCCCTCTATGGCCTTCACTGCCACCGTATGGCCCATACTCATGCCCGGGCCGAAGTTGGTGTAGGTGATTCCCGCGGGGGCACACATCTGCAACATGGCCCTGACGATGGAGTCGCTTCCCGGGTCCCAGCCGGCCGAGATGACCGACACCGCACCATTGGCCTTAGCCACCTCGTCGAGCCTGCGACGCAGGGCGGCTATGTCGCCATGAATGTCGAAACTGTCCACCGTGGAGATACCCGCCTCCAACATCCTGACGGCCTGTTCCTCAACCTTACGCGAGGGTGTGGCCAGAATAGCCACGTCCACATCCTTCAACTTTCCCACATCGTCCGTCACCTCATACTTGGCCAA
The DNA here is from genome assembly GCA_045597245.1 of Tidjanibacter sp. Lineage (GTDB taxonomy): Bacteria > Bacteroidota > Bacteroidia > Bacteroidales > Rikenellaceae > Tidjanibacter. The sequence goes on along the minus strand of JAZODY010000268.1, from coordinate 1,562 downwards.
CTCTTCGGGGACATTGCTCGCATCGCGTCTCACGACACCCGCAATCTCGAAATCGCACGCTGCCTCCAACGCCTCGATGACGAATCGTCCGATGTTGCCGTAACCCACCACGGCTGCTCTGATTTTCTTCATATCTTCAACTCTTTCCGATTAAACTTCATGAAAATTCGATTCACAATGTTAATCATTTTCCCCGAATTTTTAAACAATATTTTTCCTTGTCGTTCCCGAACAATAGGGGGGAGTGTGCCGAAACCGTCCAAACATAACAAAAAAGCCGCCCGACAAGAAGTTTTTTAACAATTGCAACTAGCTACAACGATAAAACAAAATACGCTACTTTTTGAACAAACGCTTCATAATTATTGTATATTACAGTGCCATCAAATTCACCATAATAATTACCACTTAACGATAATGATAAATCTTCAATATGTTCTAAATAATAACTTACATACTCGTCTTTTGTAGACAATTGAATTAATGCATCTGGTACATGATACACAAACAAAAGAGTTTTGTTCGGAGCATGCATAAACGAGAAAATATCATCCTTTGACATCACAATATATTTAGCCGCATTATGAATAGAAAAAAACTCCCATTTGGAGATATTTCCGTTCTTATCATAATATGGCATCTTATCGGGTACAGCAAATAGTTGAAAATACGGTATGTTTTGACTTCTTATATTAGCTGTTTCCCCATCATATTTTCAAAATAATTGTTGGAATTTTGAGAATAGTTCTGCATTACCATCTTTATACCCAATCCTGCAATCGGGACATCATTTTTACAAAACGCCAAATCTACTTTCTTATTAAAATATCTCCCTTTGAGTTCTATCTCCTTACCATCACCTACACCTAACGACTTAACAGAATAGGATTCATTCAACAAAGACAAAATATCTCTCGCTACTTTTGCATGGAGTGTCATCAACTTTCTATTACTCCTTGAACCTGTTTCAAGAAAAATCTTGAATGCATTTTTTAATACAATTAAAAATTCATTATTATTCATTTTGAGCTAATTTGTAGTTTATATACATTTCTATATCCTTAGCAGAACAAGTATAATATCCTCCACTCTTGTAATTCTTCAACGAAGCTATATATGCCACATAATCATTTGAAAGCAATATCTCTTTTATTACTTCAAATTTCTCCGACGACAATATATATAAACCTCCATATACCCCTGTTCCCTTAGGCACCAAAGATATCTTTATACTACTAACATCTTTAATAACCGAGCTAATTGACATTTTGTCTTTTGCAACATCTTTGATTGCTTGTGTTCTCCCGAACAAGTGCCAGGAAGTATGGACAGGAGTATCTTCAAACATAGGAACTTGTTCATTTCTATGACTTTCCATACTCTTATGTTTATTCAAAATGCCTTCATTCTCTATATAGTGAGAATATATATCCGGGTATTTATCTTTTATTGTACTTAACGGAATGGGATTATATTTCTCATCGTAAGGAAAAATACATTTAGACCATTTACCAGTAGACGATTTAACAATATCTATCACTAAATCATTATAGGTCCAATCT
>JAZODY010000267.1:0-4533 GCA_045597245.1 Tidjanibacter sp. | reverse complement strand
AATTCATTGCCGACGGAGCCAAGTCGGCTGCCATACGCAACGGCGGAAATTGGAGTGAAATCGCCGTACTCTACCGCACCAACGCCCAATCGCGCAGCATAGAGGAGGCTCTGCGCAGGCGCGACGTGCCCTATCGCATCTACGGCGGTCACTCCTTCTATGACCACAAGGAGATAAAGGACATGTTGGCCTACTTCAAACTCATCATCAATCCCCACGATGACGAGTCGTTCAAGCGCATCGTGAACTTCCCCGCCCGCGGCATAGGCAACGTGACGGTGGAGCGCATAGCTGCACTGGCCAAGCAGCGGAGGTGCAGCATGTGGCAGGCGGTGGAGTCGTTGGATAGCGATACCGAAGCGGCCAAAGCGATAGGCCGACGAGTGGGCGAGTTTGTGCAGATGATAAAGGAAATCTCCTTGCAACGCGAGCAGAAGACGCTCTATGAGTTCGGATTGGAAGTAGCCTCACGTTCGGGAATACTGCCCATGTATCGTCTTAATCCTTCGCCAGAGGCAGAGAGTGCGCTGGCCAACATCGAGGAGTTGCTCAACTCCATGCAGGACTATCGCGAAACACTCTATGCCGCACCCGAAAACGAGCCGATGAGAGAGCCCTCCATTGAGGAGTGGTTGCAGAACGTATCGTTGCTAACCGACATGGACAACGACAAGGGAGAGGAGAAACAGACCGTAACCCTGATGACCGTACACTCGGCCAAAGGTTTGGAGTTCGACACGGTCTTCATTGCAGGCATGGAGGAGAATCTCTTCCCCTCAATCATGTGTCTTACCTCGCCTCGTCAGTTGGAGGAGGAGCGTCGCCTCTTCTACGTGGCCCTCACCCGAGCCAAGCGCGAGGCCACCATACTCTACTCCGAAACCCGTTACAAATGGGGCAACATGGAGTTCTGCAAGCCGAGTCGATTCATAAAAGAGATAGACCCCAAATACATCGACCTGCCCGAAGAAGACGAGCAGGAGGAGCAACGTGAAACGGTGGACCCTGTGGAGGCTCTGCGCCGCAAACTCAACAACCACTACGCACCCTCGCCCAAACGACCTATGCAACAGTCCTCGGCCTACAACCGCACCACGCCGTCACGTCCCGCCGACACTGCGGGCATGCGTCGTGTGGGGGTACGTCACACGGTGCGCAACGAAGGAGAAGAGATTGGCACCCCCGCATCGACGGCCTCGACAGGTCGTTACTCGGTGGGACAGCAGGTACGCCATCCCAAGTTCGGCCGCGGCATAATCCTCGAAGTGGAGCAGCTGCCCAACGACACAAAGCTCAAAGTGGAGTTTGCCGACCCCTCGGCAGGTACCAAAACCCTCCTCGCCAAGTACGCCAAATTTTTAAACAGTTGAACTCCTTGCAGGTGGGTAGTTGAGCGACCCGAAGACTCTTTCGTTCACAAGCCAAGCGGCCGGAAAGCACAGAAGGAAATGTGCGAGAAAAGTTGGTTGGAGCGACCCGAAGACTCTTTCGCTCACAAACCAAGCGGTTGGAAAGCACAGAAAGAAATGTGCGAGAAAAGTTGGTTGAAACATCTCAGAGTGTTTTTTCGTTTCCACCAAACCAAATAAACAATGAAGAAAAAAGAACGATACGACGGAATCATAGAGTGGTTCTCGAAGGAGATGCCCGCAGCGGAGAGCGAATTACACTACAACAATCCCTACGAGTTGCTTGTGGCGGTGATTCTCTCGGCTCAATGTACCGACAAGCGTGTGAACATGACCACGCCGGCTCTTTTTGAGCGATTTCCCACTCCCGAGTCGATGGCCGCCGCAACGGCCGAGGAGATATATCCCTACATCCGCAGCATCTCCTATCCCAACAACAAAGCCAAGAATCTGGCCGGCATGGCGCGCATGCTCTGTGACGAGTTCGACGGGGTGGTCCCTTCCGACCGAGAACAACTGCAACGCCTGCCGGGTGTGGGACGAAAAACAGCCAATGTGGTTGGTGCTGTGATATTCAACAAGTTCGTAATGCCGGTGGATACTCATGTCTTCCGTGTTTCTAACCGCATCGGCCTCAGTTCCAATGCCCGCACGCCCCGTCAGGTGGAGGACCAACTGACAGCCAACATTCCGGCCCATCTGCTGCCTCTGGCCCATCATTGGTTGATTCTTCACGGACGCTACGTCTGCACCGCACGCGCGCCCAAGTGCGACGAGTGCGGCATAGCCCGCTGGTGTCGCAAACGCCAACAAGAGCTCAGAGCCGAGGCCCGAAAGAGTGAAAATCAGGAAAATTAGCAAAAAACCTGTTATCTTTGCACCAATCAAGAAACCATAAATACCATGCCCACAACACTGCAACTCGTTCTGACACCCCAGCAGGCCGTATCCGAGAAGACCGTTCTCGACATGGCGGCGCGCAAGATGCGTATCGGCAAGGAGCGCATAGCTTATTCGCGTGTGGTGAAGAGGTCGGTGGATGCACGCAAAAATCCGCCCAAAGTGAATCTCACACTGGAACTCTTCATTGATGAAGAACAGACCCCGCCGCCTGTCCGCTTCGACTATCCCGACGTAAGGAACGGCAAAGAGGTGGTGATAGTGGGTAGCGGACCGGCCGGCCTGTTTGCGGCCCTTCGTCTCATCGAACTCGGCTATCGTCCCATAATCTTCGAGCGGGGCAACAGTGTGGAGGAGCGCAAACGCGACGTGGCGCAACTCAATCGCAACAATGGTCTTAACCCCGATTCCAACTACGCCTTCGGCGAGGGAGGAGCAGGCACCTTCTCCGACGGCAAACTGTTTACACGCAGCAAGAAACGCGGCGACTACAACAAGGCCCTGCAAACATTGGTCTTTCACGGAGCGTCGTCCGAGATTTTGTATGAGGCCCATCCCCACATCGGGACCGACCGTCTGCCACGCATCATAGAGAACATCCGCAAGACCATCGTGTCGTGCGGCGGCGAAGTATGGTTCGGCAGACGTGTGACGGCTGTGGAGATAAAAAACGGACGCATCTGCGGAGTTAGTTGCGGCGACGAACGCATAGAGGCCCGCGCAGTGATTCTGGCCACAGGTCACTCCTCGCGCGACATCTACACCATGTTGCACCGCAGCGGCATCAGGTTGGAAGCCAAAGCCTTCGCTATGGGAGTGAGGGTGGAGCATCCTCAGGAGTTGATTGACCGCATTCAGTATCACAGCCTTGAATTCCGCAACTTCCTCCCCGCGGCATCTTACACACTCACTGCTCAGGTAGGCGGCAGAGGCGTCTATTCGTTCTGCATGTGCCCGGGCGGAGTGATTGTACCGGCACTGACGTCGGCCGACGAGAGCGTGGTGAACGGCATGTCCTCCTCGTCGAGAGGGTCACGTTGGGCCAATTCGGGCATCGTCACAGAGGTGAGACTTGAAGATTTCGGCCATCTGCGCGAGAAATACGGCGAGTTGGCCGGACTGCGATTCCAACAAGAACTCGAACAGCAGGCCCGTTTCAATGCCGAGGCCAACCAGACCGCTCCCGCGCAACGTCTTGTCGACTTCGTGGCCGGCCGCAAATCACTCTCTCTGCCCCGCACATCATACGTACCCGGGACGGTGGAGTCGGAGATAAACACATGGCTGCCGCCCTTTATGACGGAGGCATTGCAGGGCGGATTCAGAACATGGGGAGCACGAATGCGCGGATTTCTCACCAATGAGGCACAGGTGTTGGGTGTGGAGTCGCGCACCTCATCACCCGTAAGGATACCGCGCGACCCCGTAACATTGCAACATCCCGAAGTGGAGTTCCTCTTCCCCGCGGGAGAGGGAGCCGGATATGCCGGCGGCATAATCTCGGCGGCACTCGACGGAGAGCGCATAGCCGATACGCTGGCCCAATGCAAGTTGCCTTAATGAATGAACAGAGCAAAATCACAACGCCACACGAACAATATCACGCAACAAGAAAGATGCAGACAGAACTGATTGACAAATATTTCCACGACGAACTCACCGACGAACAGCGTCGTCGTTTTGCCATGCTGGGCGAACTTTACAAGGAGTGGAATGCGAAAATAAACGTAATCTCGCGCAAGGATATCGACGAACTCTACCTGAAACATGTGCTCCACTCGCTGGCCATAGCCAAAGTGTGCCGTTTCGAGGCAGGGGCACGCATCTGCGATGTGGGTTGCGGTGGCGGATTCCCAAGTGTTCCGCTGGCGATAATGTTTCCCGAGGTGCAGATAACGGCCATCGATTCGATAGGCAAGAAAATCAGAGTGGTGGAGGAGGTCTGCAAAGCGGCAGGCATAGAGAATGTGAAGGCGGTGAACTGCCGCGTGGAGGCGTGGCCCCACCGTTTCGACTATGTGGTGTGCAGAGCCGTCACAGAGATGAAGGCCTTTCTGGGCTGGACGCAGGGCAAGGTGGAGCGCGGACAGAGAGGCACACTCCCCAACGGAATAATCTGTCTGAAAGGCGGCGACCTCGCCGAGGAGTTGGCCGCAACGGGCAAAAAATTTGATGTTTATCCCATATCGTCGTTCTTCGAGGAGGAGTTTTTTGAGACGAAAAA
>JAZODY010000266.1:0-4535 GCA_045597245.1 Tidjanibacter sp. | reverse complement strand
GAAGATTCAGGCGGAGATGCGCGCTCAGGGTCCCAATGCTCCCAGAAGAGAGATGCCCAAGTATGGTATGCAGATTGTGGAAATCGACCTTGCCAAGGTGTTTGCCGATAGCGAGGCCGGTACCATGCAGGATGCTTCTGCTTATGAGCGAATCTGCGGTGTTACCCCCATCGATATGGAGGCGGGCAGCAATATGGCACTCGACGGAAGTGAGCAGGTCGCTTATTTCAATGTAGGCACCAACTATGCATCCAAGTTCTCCTATCCGGAAGGAACCAAGTTCCCCGAAATCGACCCCAATGCAAGGGGCGGCCGCGTAAGCGGTATCGGTAAGATGGACCTCAAAACCGGTAAATGCGAGCACGTTGTGACCGTACCGTTCAGTGTCGGTCATATTCAGGGTAACCCGTGGCAGAGCGGTGAGGTTATGTTCTGCTGGGAGACCGGTGGTAAAGCCCCGATTCGTACTTGGATGGTTAATGCCGATGGAACAAACTGTCGTCCGGTTTATCGCGAGACGGCTCACGATTGGGTAACCCATGAGGCTGTAATCACCAAAGATGAGATGGCAATCGCAATTCTGGGCCATCGTCAGATTTCGGAGGACCAGCAGCCTATCGACAACTCGGGAAATCCGTTGAACCCCGGTCAGGAGGCTCGTTGGGGCTATACCGGAACTCGTGAATATGCCGGAGGTCTGGCAATCGTAAATCTCCGCACAAGAGAGTTCACTATGGCAGGACAGATTCCTTTCGGAAGCGGTTTCTGGCATGTGGCCGGTTCGGAGGACGGACACTGGGTAGCAGGTGATGATTTCGACCGTAACATTTATCTTATCGACCGTCACACGAGCGAGAGAATTCTCCTCACCACCGGTCATAAGCCCACCGCCAGCGACCATCCGCATCCGACCTTCAAACCCGATGGAACGGCCATTGAGATTCAGTCGGCCATGTTGTCGGAGGACGGACGTTCGTTGAACATTTGCATTATCAAAATGCCGCAGGAACTTTTGGACCGTTACAATAAGTAAGGGGAAGAGAAATATCTCTTTAAGGCGACCGCAATGATTGCGGTCGCCTTTTTTGTTGATATAAGGTTCTTAAAATATAGGTGAGAGGTTTTGTGAAATTTTGTTAAAAATATATCTGCTGAGATATTAATTAACAAATAAAAAATCGCTAAATTTGAAAGTAAACTAAACCAAAAACCATTATGAAAAGATTATTTAGAATAATGATGATGATTGCGATAGGAGCAGCATCTTCGGTGCATTCATATGCACAAATGGGAACCAGATTTCCGTCCGAAAGAAAGGTTGTGAAAGACCCCGTGACCGGTGTAGAACTGATTTTCCTGACAAATAAGGCAGGCTCGGGGGATTCTAAAACATATCATACTCACAACCAGTGGACAGCTGATGGTAATTGGCATATTTTCCGTTCTAATCGTGTTCGCGGAGAAGCTATGGCTGTGAATTTACATTCGGGTGTTATTGTTCAGGTGACAGAAGGGGGATATAATGGCTATATGAATGTATCTCAAAAGGATATGATTCTTTATGTCTCTCGTCCTCATTTGGATGCCAAACAAGCCAAACAACTGGCTGCTTACAATAAGGAGGTGGCTGAACTTCGTGCTGCGATGACACCGCAACAAATTGAGGCCGGACAAATGCCGCAGCCGAAATCAAAACGCCCCGTGTACGGAATGGAATATGTTAAAATTGATTTGGCCGCGTTATTTGCCGATAGCGAGGCGGGAACATTGAAACCGGCTGCCGAATATGAGACCATTTTGGGAGTTACTCCGGCTGAGTGGGGAGGAGGAGAATTGCAGGCCATTGATGGAATGGATGAGAAATATGCTTATTTTTTGACAAGTGAGGCCTATGCTCACACCAGAGTTCCGGCAGGCATGAAGTTGGAGGAGAATTTCGGTATGCGTAATATGGGGGCAGGGCCTTCCGGCATGGCATACATGGATTTGACCACGGGCGAGTGCCACTATATCAGAACAATTCCTTTCAAAGTAGGCCATGTTCAAGGAAACTATTGGCATAATGATGAAGTTATATTCTGCTGGGAAACCGGAGGAAAAGCGGCTGCACGCATGTGGGCAATGAATCGTGATGGCTCTAATTTCAGACCGTTGTATCGTGAATTGGAAACAGATTGGATTACTCATGAAGCGGTTATTTCCGCAGACGAAATTGCATTTGCTGTACTAGGACATCGTCCAATTAGAATGGACCATAGTGAGCCGCCGATGGATGCTTGGGGAATCTCCGGAACAAGAGAGTATGCCACAGGTCTTGCAATTGTAAACATGCGTACGAGAGAGTTTGAGCTCTTGGGACAGGCTCTTGATGGAAACAATGTGTGGTTTGCACAAGGGTCAGATGACGGACATTGGGCGTTGGGTGAGGATTTTAACTCCAATTTGTGGATATTTGATCGTCACAACAAAGAGGTTCGTCTATTGACGACAGGTCATAAGACAAATATCCGTCCTTCGTTCAGTCCTGATAATACAATGGTCAGTATTCAATCGCTCATGGCCTCGGAGGACGGACGTTCGTTAGGTATTTGTGTTGTTAAACTACCGCAGGAACTTTTGGACCGTTACAATAAGTAAGGGGAAGAGAAATATCTCTTTAAGGCGACCGCAGTCATTGCGGTCGCCTTTTTTGTTATGGGGGCGGACCGTGGCGGAAAAATTAATTCCAATATTGTGAAAACGATAAAATTTGTGTGAATATACCTTTGCGGCAGGAGTGTGAAAAAAATGGAGAACTGCGTGCGGTTATTTTAGTGGTGAAAACGATGAATATCAAATAAAATTTGTAACTTTGAATAATTTATATCTTAAACTTGAAACATTATGAAAAGAAAGGTTTGTTTGCTGACAATTGCAGCATTGACAATGTCGGTGATGTCGGTCGATGCACAATCTCAGAATTGGAAGAGCATACATCACACGTCGGTGGATGTGGCTGAAAATAATTTCGAACTGCCTCCTATCGAGTTTGCCAATCATGTCATATATGGTTGGCAGGGACCTATGGAGCGAAAAAACATCAAACTCGATATGGATACACTGAGAGCCAAAGGTTTCAGGGCTTTGATTATTGAGGCCGGCTACGATATGCCTTATGACTATCTGTCGGAGGATTGGTTTAAGGCTATCAAAGGCGGTGTGGACGAGGCAAAGAAACATGGAATGAAGGTGTGGCTCATCGACGAGGGAAAATATCCCAGCGGTTTTGCGGGCGGCAAGTTCTCGCAGGAGCGTCCCGATTTGAGAATGCAGGGCTTGGTGACCTGCGGCACCATTGATGTGAAAGCTGGTGAGGCACTTAAAAATCATGCAGTGGAAGAGTATGTGATAAGTGCCGTTGCTACGAGCGACACCGAGAATAACCGGACGGTGGAGGTGAAAGACCACAAGATTGATTTTGAGGCCGGTGATGCCGATTGGAAGATTGTCTTGGTAAGGTCGGATTTCAGAACGGGACAGACGCGTGCCGTCAATAATCCTACACGAGGAAAGGATACGAGCAATTCGTTGTGTGACTACCTTAATCCCGAGGCGATGCAGAAATTTATCGAATGGACTCACGAGCAGTATAAAAAGTATCTCGGCAAAGAGTTGGGCGAGACGGTTTACGGTTTCCGTGGCGACGAGCCCGATTTCTCATACACCCCGTGGACACCTGCCATAATTGATGTGTTCAAGGAGGTGAAGGGGTATGACCCCACGCCCTATTTGGCTGCGATGTTCACTCAAAACATGACCGAGTTTGAGAAACGAGTGAAGGCCGATTATTGGGATGTATGGTCAAAGATGTTTGCCGAAAATTTCTTCAAGTATCAGTCGGACTGGTGCGAGGCCAACGGCTTGGCTTATATCACCCATTTGAATAGCGACCACAATATGCCTGCCTGTGTGAGGGTTAGCGGCGATATGATGCTGGCGTTGAGTCGCACTCAAATTCCGGGCGTGGATGCAATTTGGAATCAGATATGGCCCGGAACTGTAAATGATTTCCCGAAGTTCGCTTCGTCTGTCGGTCATCTCTATGGCAAACCCAGAGTATTCAGCGAGAGTTTTGCGGCATATTACACTTCGCCCACCATTCCTCAGGCCAAGTATGTTGTCGATCACCAGATTGTGCGCGGCATCAACTTCTTCGAGTTTATGTATTGGGCCGCAGGTACGGGTGGTACGACTTGGATGGCTCAGGACGGCATGAAGGAGCTGAACGAATATACCGACCGAGTTACCTATCTGATGGCACAGGGTATTCCGGGCGCAAGAATAGCAATGTATATGCCTACAAGCACCTATTGGTTGGGAAACAACGGTGCGGATGCAACGGTGATGTCGCTCACGCAGACATTGTTGCAGCATCAGCGTGATTTCGATTTTGTCAATGACGAGGCGTTCGAAGAGGTGCTGACCGTAGGTGAAGGATATTTGCAGAACGCTTCCGGCCAGAAATATTACACTCTCATTTTGCCCGGCATAGATGT
>JAZODY010000265.1:0-2322 GCA_045597245.1 Tidjanibacter sp. | reverse complement strand
CGAGGTGTGCATCTATTTCCAAAACCGTCTCCTGCGTGCCAACCGCACCAAGAAGACCAGCGCCGAGGAGTTGAATGCCTTTGCTTCGTATAACTATCCGCCGCTGGCGGAGGTGGGGGTGAGCATTCAGTATAACGAGCCCTTCATTCATCGTCCCGTTGAGGGAGAGCCTTTCAGCGTGGAGTGCGGAGTGGATACGGGGGTGGCCGTCGTGAAACTCTTTCCGGGATTGACCGAGGGGGTTTTCAGCTCGATGCTCTCGGTGGAGGGGGTGAAGGGAATAGTGTTGGAGACTTACGGCTCGGGAAATGCCCCCACGAGCGAATGGTTTATCGATGCGTTGAGGAGTGCCATAGAGCGGGGACTGGTGGTGATGAATGTGACGCAGTGTTGGAGCGGCAGGGTGAACATGGATATCTACGAAACGGGGGCGCGTCTGCAAAGTACGGGTGTGGTGAACGGTCTCGACATCACCACCGAGGCGGCCGTGACGAAGATGATGCGTCTGGCCTCGTTGCCGCACGATGAGTTTGTCGCGCGGCTCGGCAGGGCATGGCGCGGCGAGATGGCCTCTCCGGTGAAGGAGTAGGGTGCGAATGCGGCCGGCGTAAAGAGCCGGAGGGACGATGCGGATGTTGTGCGGCAGAGGAGAGGAGGGTTGTTAAACAGAAAGATGCGCAACCTTGTCTGCCGACAGAGAAGAGGAACGGAAGAAAATGACGGAATGCAGGCATGTGATTTTTAGGTATGTGTAAGTATCTAATCTGTAATATTCTACGCGGCAGATGATAAAATTGTGAAAAAAATGTGACACGATTGTTACGTTTTCGGATTGAAACTTGACTGGTTTGGATTATTTTTGTACCGCGAAAATATTTTCACATGGAAACATTATATCTTTTTGTGGTAATCTTTCTGCTCGTTCTCGCCGTTCTGGGACTTTGTGCGGGAGTGAGCAACGATGCGGTCAATTTTCTCAGTTCGGCGGTAGGAACCCGCGCCGCATCCACCAAGTGGATTCTTATCATTGCATCGGCGGGAGTTTTGTGCGGAGCCTCCATCAACAACGGAATGATGGATATTGCGCGTAACGGAGTCTTCCATCCCGAGTTCTTCTATGCCTCGGAGGTGATGTGCATCTTCATGTCGGTGATGGTGGCCAATCTCATTCTGCTCGATGTGTTCAATATGATTGGCATGCCCACCAGTACCACCGTCTCGATGGTCTTCGAGTTGTTGGGAGGTACGGTGGCCATTGCGCTCATCAAGTCCATTTCGGGCGAGTCGCCGGCCAACTTCGCCAATCTCATCAACACCGACAAGGCCTTCTCCATGATTCTGGGTATCTTCCTGTCGGTGGCCATCGCCTTTATATTCGGCGCTCTGGTGCAGTATATCACACGACTCATATTCACATTCAACTTCAAGCGCAACCTCTCGTGGAAGATTGGTCTTTTCGGAGGTGTGGCCACCACGGCACTGATTTACTTCATGCTCATCAAGGGATTGGGCGGCTCGTCGCTCATGTCGGACGAGATGAAGGATGTGCTCGAAAACAACACGTGGCATGTCATTGGCGTCTGCTTTGTGATTTCCACAGTGGTGATGCAGTTGTTGCACTGGATGAAGGTGAATGTCTTCAAGGTGATTGTGATGATGGGTACCTTTGCGCTGGCCATGGCCTTTGCGGGTAACGACTTGGTGAACTTCATCGGTGTGCCCATCGCCGGTTATGATACTTATATGGATTTCACCGCCAATGCGGGCGGCAATATCGATACCTATCTGATGACTTCGCTCAACGAATCTAATCCCACCCCCTTGCTCTTCCTGTTCTTGGCGGGAGTGATTATGGTGGTGACGTTGGCTGTCTCCAAGAAGGCGAAGATTGTGCTGAAAACATCGTTGGATTTGAGCCGTCAGGATACGGGTGACGAGATGTTCGGCTCGTCGGCCATGGCCCGCGGAATCGTGAGAGGTGCCACCCAGATGGCTACTGCAATAGACCATTTCATGCCCGACAATGTGAAGAGGTGGATTGACAGCCGGTTCAACTACAATGAGGCCATCATGGAGGAGAAGGCGTCGTTCGACTTGGTGCGCGGCTCGGTCAATCTGGTGTTGGCCGGAATGCTGATTGCTCTGGGTACCTCTTTGAAACTGCCGCTCTCCACCACCTTTGTGGCCTTCATGGTGGCTATGGTGTTGGTGCTGGTGCTGGCCATCGCATTAGTGGTGAGAAACAGCCTGCAAGCCAAGAAGAAGAACGAGCCCGAGAGTCCGGCTTATAACGAGATGATGACCACTCCCGACAACGAACGC